>JANOPV010000063.1:0-21714 GCA_031422035.1 Sphingomonas sp.
GATCTGCTGTCGCTGGCGGCGGTGCGTGCCAATCTCGATGCGCTCGCGCCTAACCACGTGCCGCTTCAGATCGACCTCGGCACCGCGACGACCGAGGTGCTGTCCTCCTTCATCCGGGACCGCATCGCCCGCGTTTCGGGCAGCAACATGGGTGGCAGCATCGCGACCTATGGGCGTCCGCTGCAACTCGCCTCGCTCGCACTCAACACGACGCAGGATGGCGGCGAAGTGCGCAGCGATGCAGGCTCGCCGATGCGCATTGATGATGGCGCGATGAACGAGGATGTCAGCGTCTTCTTCGCTGGCGGCTATGTCGACGGGCGCGGCTCGGCGCTGCCATTTGGCGGTGCAGGGCGGAGCGATTTCGACGGCTTCTACCTGACCGGCGGCGGCGAAGTGACCTTTAGCGAAGGCGACTTCCTCGGTTTCGCGCTGGGCTATAGCGATCTCGACGGGGCCTCGCGCAATGTGCTCGCCACGGCTTCGGGCCGGGTGATCCAGGGCACGCTCTACGGCGCAAAGTCGCTGGGCGGCACGACCAGTTTCGATGTGCAGGTCGGTGCGGGACAGTTCCGCACCACGACCGCGCGGATTGTGCCGGTTGGCGTGACGGTGCAGACACTGGGCGCGCAGGATGACGCGCTGGCATTGTCGGCCGAAGCAGGGGTCTCCTTCCGCCTTGGCAGCGATGCCTTTGCCCTGACCCCGCGCGTGGCGCTGCGCTACGGCCAGATCGGCTTTACCCCAACCGTCGAAAGCGGCGGCTCGGCGGCGCTCGCTTATGACCTCGGCAATATTGACAGCTTCCAAGGGCGCGCCGGTATCACTGCGGCGGCGCGGCGCGGCACGATCCGCCCGTTCGCCAATGTGACCTATGTGCATGAATTTGAGGATCGCGCCGCTGCGTTCGGTGCCAACTTCCGCGGTGGCATCGGTCCGGACGCGCTGTTCGCGCTGCCGGGCACTGACAGCGACTGGTTTGAACTGGGCGGTGGTCTATCTGCGGGCAGCGAAACCTTTAGCGCGTCGATTGCCGGTGAAACGCAAATCGGACGGAGCGACATTCGCACCTATTCGATCCGCGGATCGTTGCTGTTCCGCTTCTGATAGCGCGCGCCGATACGGCGGCGTGATCGTGACAGACGCGAGGGCGGTCCGGCAACGGGCCGCCCTTGCTGTTTGGAAACAGCGCGATCAACCCTGTCTGTGTAACTCCCGGCGTGTCCGCCTGTGCCCGATCACCGGTTCAGGCTGCACTGAAACGCCATGTCCTGATATACGAGCGTGAAGCGGTTAGTGTCTGGCTCAAACCCGCGCACCGTCATCGCGCTCAGGTCGCCGGTAAAGGACAGATCGGTGCCCGACGCGTCATATTCTCCGCCATTGCCGCTGCCCGACAGGGTATAGCTGCTGCCGTCTACCTCGATATTACCGAAGATCGCGGGGATCATCAGCATGTTCGGTTGGATGATGTCGCGTACCATCGTTTGGCCAGTCTGTTGCTGCAGCTCCTCCGGCGTCCGCGCGAGTCGGGTCGATGGGGTGATCGTCGTGGTGAAACAGCCATAGGTGCCGTCGACCAGACCGCCACCGCTGTCGACAAAGCCGCACGCTTTCAGTCCGGCGAACAGGACCAGCCCGCCAACGACAAATGGGAGCGCGGCTACCCATTTGGCATCACGCGGCTCAGCCGGCCCTGCCGTGGTTTCAGCCTCTGCCATGCGTCCCTCCCGATGAACTGATCTGCCCCGAGGCTAGCGGCACTCAGCTTGCGCTAGAGTGAACCCCTTGAGCCGGCATTGCTCAACCATAATCGTCGGAGCAGACATGTGTCCGGATGGCAAAGCGCGCGAACAGCGGGGCGAACTGCGCCAAGGTCAATTCTCGTCCCGCATCGCGTGCGCCCGGCGCGACCGCACCCGCCAGTATCGACGCCGCGATCAGCTCCGCCGCCATCGTCGGGATTTCCGGCCCATCGCCAGCGTCGGCGATCAGCGTCCAGACGCGCTCCACGGGTCCAGCCCGCACCCGCACCTCCATCGCCGACCGGTCCCCGCCAAAACTTAGCATCGCGCGATAGAGCGGCATCAGCAGCGTTGCCAGCGGCTCCAGTGATCGCACCCAGCGCCACCGCACCGGCCAGCTCAGCAACCACAGCGCTAGCATCTGCACCGTCAATTCCGTGCCCGCCTGAAACCGCACTGCGGGCCGCCCGGGCAGCATCGCGGGCATCAGGTCCAGGTCGGGCACATCGGCATTGGCGACCAACCGCCGCCGCAACGGTGCCACCCCGGGCAGGGCGACGGTGATGCGCCGCAGATCCTGCCAGCCATAATGGCGCACCCAGTCCGCGCCGCTCCATAGCCGCATCGGTTTCCCGACATAGCTCAGGATGGAACGCGCCACCGACACCCCGGCGCTCGCCCGGTTGGAGGTGACGATCAGCATATCGACCGCGTCGACATCGCCTAGCCCGGCCGCCAGGTCGCGCGCGACCGCCCCGGACAGCGCCGGAACACTCGATGCGCCGGTGATAATCGCGACGCCAGCGGCCTTCGCTGCCTTGTCCAGCACGCCGATGCTGGTCACGAAATCACGCCCGTCGGACAGGTCGATATAGGGGATGCGCATGGCGATGCACGCCTCCGCCACCGCATAATCGCTCGCCTGAAACGGGCCGGCGGCATCGATCACCAGTGCAGGGCGCGCGCGGGCCAGCACCAGTCCGAACCCGCGCTGACGATCAACGAGCAAAGGTTCGGCGCGCTGCAATTCGCCGCACAAAGCCGCCGCCGCATCCAGGTTGCGCCCGGCGATCAACAGCGCATGGCCCGCCGCATCCAGCCGCCGCGCCAACCGGCTGCCGAACGCGCCATAGCCCCCGATAATCAGGATTGTGCCTGGACTATTCACCGCGTCATCACGCACCACATCATCACTCACCGCGCCACCGCCGTGTCGGAAAACAGCGCGACCTGGTGGAACAGCTCGCCCAGCCAGCGGTGACGCAGGTCGAGCGTGAAGGCAAAGCGCCCGCCGCCCATATCGATGTGGCCGACGGTCATCTGGCCCGGGTTGAGCCAGCTGGGCAGCCGCATGCGGGCCGATCCCACCCGCACAAACATATGGTCGCTGTCGAAAAGCAGTGCGTCATCCTCAACCCTGAGCGTCAGCGCGATGCCGATGCCGCAGCCCAGATATTCCTCAATCCCCGTCGGCCCGGCAAAACATTTGGCGCTGTGGATGACCTGCGGCGGGCGCCCGTGGCGGCCATATTGCCGGGTCCAGTGCTGGCTGCGGCCATCAGCGTCGCCGGTTACGCTGACGCTGGCCGCTACCCCGGTGTCGGTGCTCAGCGGCAGCGGCGCGCCGATCAGCCGGGCAATCTGCGCCAGCCACCAGCCCGCCCGGCTGATCCGGCAGTGGACGACCTCGCCAGCATAGCTGACACAGGCATTGGCGGGGATGTGCCGGGCAAAGCGCGCCTGCACCGCAACCGGCAATCCGTTCCACGCGGGGCCGACCAGCGCGCGAAACGGGCTGTCGGGCGCCGGCTTGGGCGGTGCTGGCTGCCAAAGCGCATGTCCCTGCCTGATGTCCTGCCAGCGCGTTGCCATCACTTGTGCCATGGCGGCCTCCATCCCGTGCGAGTCTATCCATGCCCCTTTGGCAGGAAATTCAGAACCTTGCGGCCCATCCGGATCAGCAGCAACAGCCGCGATGGCGGCACCCGGATCATGTCGGCATACCAAATATCCAGCGTCGTCACGAAGTCATGCATCGCGCCAATGCGCGCGCGGGCCGTGGCGGACAGAAGCGGGTCGCTATCCGCTGCCACTTGGCATCGGTGCAGCGCCGCCATGGCCGGGTCGATTTCGCGTTCCTTGCGCCCCTGTGCGATCCGGGTCAGCATTTGCCATAGATCAACCTCCGCCTCGAAATGCTCGCGCCGGTCGCCCCGCACTGGCACCCGGCGGATCAATTTCCAGCCGAGCAGCTCCTTTAGCGAATTGGAGACATTGCTCCGCGCAATCCCCAGCTCGTCGGCTATCGCTTCGGCATGCAGCGGGCGTTCGCTGAGATAGAGCAGCGCCTGAATCTGGGCCACCGAGCGGTTAACCCCCCACTGCCCGCCCATCTCGCCCCAGTGCAAGATGAACTGCTGCACCGCATCGGAGCTACCTACAGAGATTTCCGTAATTTCTGTCATAAGAGAAATATACAGAAAATGCTTGGGAAGATCAAGGAAGCATTTCACTTACCGCATTTTTGCAGGGGTTCAGTCCGCTGCGTGACTGACCGCGGCCACTGGATCGCCCGGTCCAGGTGGCTGCGCATCGGCCGGCACCGCGTCGATCATCATGTCGCTGGTGGTCACTTGCTCCAGATTGCGGACAGTCACGCGGATCTGCCCTTCGGAGATCGCCAGCTCGTTAAAGCTTGGCGGTGTGGACCGCAGCCGCTCAGACAGCGTGCCCGCGCCGATCATCCGCACCGGGCCGTTGGGTGTTTGCTGGACCAGGTCGAACGGATCATGGACATGCCCTGTCAGCACCGCGCCCACCCCCGCCGCGGCCAGCGCCGCCAGCGCAACATTGCCGCCCCGGGTCAGTGCGGTGCCGCGCGTGCCGGTTTCAACCAGCGGATGATGCGCCGTAATCAGGGTCAGCTGCCCGGGCGGCAGTGCGCCCAGCGCGCCCAATGTCCGCTGCAGCGCTGCCGCCGTCACCATGCCCTTGGACCAGTTCAGCCGCGCCTGGGCCCGCGCCGTCGTCTTAAGCGGGACCAGCGAAATCCCCGGCAGGTCAATCTCCCGCTCGACCAGCGCCTCCATCCGGCGGACACGGCGATAAGGATCAAAGAAACGTTCGGCGAGGTTGAAATAGGGCAGGTCATGATTGCCGACCTCCACCGTTACCGGCACATCGAGGCTGAGAATCCAGTTGCACGCCGCGGCAAATTCGCGGTGCCGCGCCCGCATCGTCAGGTCGCCGGTGATCGCCACGGCATCGGGCCGCTCGCGCGCCACGCAGCCCGCAAACCAATTGAGCGCGACACGGTCCTCCGCGCCGAAGTGGATGTCGCTGGCATGAAATATTCGGATCACAAGCGGTGGGTTGCCAGAACTGGCTGGGCTTTGCAAAGAGGGACATCGGTTCCCCACACAGAAAGTCCTTTATGCTGCGCTGGTTGTTCATCTCGATCCTCGTCCTCGCCGCAATTGGCGGGGCCGTCGGTTACGCCGCGCGTTGGCAGATGCCAGGGCTGCTTAACGTCGCCGACCGGGTCTGGCCGGGCGCCGCGGGGCGGCTGGTGGCGGAGGCCGTGCCCTATGGCCCCTCGCCCTTTCAGCAGGTCGATGTGTTTTCGCCGGTCACCGAAGATCGCGGAGACGCCGGCGCAAACCGCCCGGTCATCATCTTCTTTCACGGCGGCGGCTGGTTCAAGGGCAGCCGCGATACCTACGGGTTCGCAGGCCGCGCCTTTTCGTCAGAGGGCTTTGTGACCGTCATCGCGGGTTACCGCATGGTCCCCGATGGGCGCTTCCCGGTCTTTATGGAGGATGCGGCAGCAGCCGTCCGCTGGACCCGCGCCAACATCGCACAATATGGCGGCGACCCGGACCGGATCATCCTCGCCGGGCACAGCGCGGGCGCACATATCGCGCTGCTATCGGCGCTCGACCCCCGCTGGCTGGGCGACATGACCCAGCCGGGCGGCGCGGTGCGCGGGGTCATCAGCCTCGCTGGGCCAGCCGATTTCCTGCCCTTTGAGGCGGGTGGTCGCGCCGAAGTGGCGATGGGCCATGTGCGCCCGCTCGAACAGACCCAGCCAATCCACTTCGCCCGCGCCGACGCCCCGCCGATCTGGATGGGTCATGGCGATCAGGACGTGACGGTGCGCCCGCGCAACTCCATACGGCTGGCGGCGGCAATTACCGACGCGGGCGGTCAGGCCACGGTGCGCCTCTACCCGGGCGTCGATCATGAAGGCACCATCACGCCGCTGTCACTGCTCTATCGGGACCGGATCCCGCTCTTTGCAGATGCGGTCGCTTTCGCACGCCAGGTCATGCGCTAAGGTTTGATCATTCGGTCAGGGTCGTCACAAAGCGCAGCGGCGACGAAGCGGCGCGCACCCGCAACGGGCTGTTTGTATGGCCGCGCTCGCCATCGACCAGCAGGCCGATCTCGGGCGCACCACTCTCGATGACGACCTCGGCCAGCATGCCGAGAGCGTCATGCGGCCCATCACGGAAGTCCCCGCCGAGCCAGGCAAAGCCGTGCTCAAATAGTTCCGCCGTGCCATCAGCGCGAAAGCCCATCACCCGTAACTGGCCAGCGACCGGCTCAACGTAAATGGCCGGATAGCTGACGTCTGTGCCCGCCAGCCGGACCTGATCGCCTTCAAATGTCGCGCTGATCGCGCGCGGCACCGCTTCGACCAGCCCGCCAATGTCGAACCGGCGCAACGTCTCCCGCACATCGCCCCATGCGGTCGTCGGCCCGGCGAATAGGCCGACCAACGCGTGGATGTCGACATCGCTGCCAACGCCCTCGATCACTGTGACCAGTCGATGGCGGCGCGGCTCCGCCAGTGCTGTGGCCAAAATCATATCGGTATCCGCTTCGCCATGCAGCGCCCGGGCGAGCAGGTTCATCGTGCCGCCAGGCAGCACGAGCATGTCACCGCCCCAGTTATCGAGCAGACCAACCGCGCTGTTGATCGTGCCATCGCCGCTATGGATGGCGAGCATGGTAACGCCTGACGCATCCAGCACCGCCTGGTCGGGCAGCTCGTCGTCAGGCACCGCGACGACGCGGTCCAACACCCAGCCGTTTGCCTCTGCCATCGCCCGCACCCGGTCCGGCAGCGTAGCGTCATAACTGCCGCTGGCGCTGTTGACGATCAACCAGAGACGAGGTTTCATTTTTCCACCATTATGAGATCAAGCCCGTATCCAAGCGAACAGCTGGTGAGGCGTCACCACAAGCCAAACTTTGCGTGCGTTCGCCATTTGCCCTAGCGGCGATAGGCATGAAACGCATCCTGTTCCTGTTCAATCATGACGCTGCACATCAGGTCGCTCATCTGGCCGGGGTCGCGCGGGCGATGGCGCTGGCCAGCGACAGTTTGGTTGAAACAATCGTCGCCGTCGCGCCCGAAATTGCCGACCATGTCCGCACCGGGCTTGGCGATGCACTTGGCGCGGTGACCTGGGTTGATCTGGCGCTGCCCGCTTGGCTATCGGCGATCGCTGCGCCCGCCGACCTTGTCCTCCCAGCCCGGCGACTGCTCCGTCTGCGCCATTTTGCACCACTATTCACCAGCTGCGACATCCTCGTCTCGACCGAACGGACCTGCCTGCGCGCCAAGGCGCATATGCCCGGTGCGACCACGCTCTTTGCTGCCATCCCGCACGGCGCGGGCGACCGCAATGTCAGCTACCATCCGGACTATGCGAAGTTCGATCTTGTGCTCGTCGCCGGGGCAAAGGTCCGCGAAGCGATGGTTGCCGTCGGCGTGCCACCTGACCGGGTGCGGCTGGTCGGCTACCCCAAATTCGACAGCATCGCGCCCGATCCTGACCGGCGCTGGTTCGGGAGCGATCTGCGCCCCACCATCCTCTACAACCCGCATTTCGACCCGCATTTGTCGAGCTGGTATCGCCTGGGGCCTAACTTGCTAGAGTGGGCAGCGGGGCCTGAGGGACAGGCCTTCACTTGGGTGTTTGCGCCGCATGTCATGCTGTTTCGCAAGCGGCTGCATGTATCGCCCGAATATCGCGTCGCCCGACTGCGGCCCGACATCCCCGTAGCGGCCCAGCGTGCAGACAATATCCTGATCGACGTCGACAGCCCCCGTTTGTTTGACATGAGCTATACCGCCAGCGCCGACATGTACATCGGCGACATGTCCAGCCAGATATATGAGTTTCTGGAGCGGCCGCGCCCAGCCTTTTTCCTTGATACGCATGGCGGACAAGAGACGGAACCAGAGGCCAATCACCTGCATTGGCGCGCCGGGCCGGTGGTGCAATCCCTCAGGGCGCTCACTACGATGCTGGGCGATTGGCGCACTATCGGTGCGCAATATCACGCGGCGCAGGCACGCTTGTTCAGCGAAACGTTCGACCGCACGGCAACGCCAGCGACCGAGCGGGCGGCAGCAGCTCTGCTAGCGGCGTTATCCGCCTAACGAAAATCCACCACCTGCCACCCACGCGCGCCTGCCGCCGCTCGGCGCTTGGTAGATGTCGTTACGAACATGCCGTTGTCGGCCCAGTCCAGCAGCGCTGCGTCGGCCATCGAGTCGCTCCACACCATTATGTGCCAGTCGCTACGGACGCCTCCTTGGTCCGCGAACCAGGCAAGTGCGCGGTCATATTTGACCGGTCCGTAGCAATTACCGTCTGGCAGCTCGCCATCAGGACTAATCGCGGTGGCAATAAGGTGATCCGCGGCCAAGCGGTCAGCGATGGCTTGGCCGTAAAGCGCCAGCGCCGCCGTCGCGATGACCCGCTGAACGCCTACGCTGCCATCGGTGTCCCACTGCGTCCGCGCTGCCGGCCGCATTTCGGCCACCACTTTTGCTGCGAAGGCATCGACAATAGCAGCCAGGCGCGCGTCATCGGCCCGGCCAACCAGCAACCGGAATCCCGCTTGCTTCAAGGTCGCTCGGCCGTATAGCCCAGCAACATAGAGTAGCATCATCACGACCCAGACCGGCAGCAACAGCAGTCGCCACGGGTGTAGCCGCCGGGCGGCAAAGGCAAGAAAGGGCGTGTAAGTCGCATGACGGGTCAACGTCTCGTCGAGATCATAAATGGCGAGGCGGCGCAGACCCATGCCGAGCGCGATGGCGCAAGCACTGCTGCGGCGCAAGGCTGGACCGCACTGATTCTGGCTGGGCAACGGCCGGGGATTGATCCTCTCGCCGCGCATTTCGGAGCCGAATGGAAGGCGCTGGTGCCGGTCGCTGATGAGGCGATGTTAACCCACGTGGTCCGCACATTGCGCAATGTTCCAGCGATCAAGCGGATCATCGTGCTCGGACAAGAGCCAGCGATATTGAAAGCGGCAGTTCTTGCCGGCGGCGGCGCTGATGCCATCCGTGCCAGCGCCGCGAGCATCTCAGCCAGTATCGCCGCCGTCGCCGGGACTCATGGTGCACCATGGCCAATATTGGTGACGACGGCAGATCATCCGCTGCTCACCGCAGCGATGGTCGAGCAGTTTCTCGGCGACTGCGGGGCCGCCGACGTCGCGGTCGCAATGGTTGAACGGGCCGCGCTGCTGGCACAGGTTCCCGACACCCGCCGGACCTGGCTCAAATTCTCGGACGGCGCTTGGTCAGGGGCCAATCTGTTCGCGCTAGGTAGCATCCGGGCGCGGGTCGCGCTCGACCTGTGGGTTGCTGTCGAGCAGCACCGCAAATCGCCGTGGCGCTTATTCTTGCGGTTCGGCCCGTGGCTGGCGTTGCGGGCGCTCACTCGTACTATTGGTCTGGCGGATGCGCTCGCCCGCGCTGGTGAGCGACTGGGCTTCACCGCCCGTCTGGTCCCGATGGACGATCCGGTGGCGGCAATTGATGTCGATAAGCTTATGGATCACGTCCTGGCGGAACGGATACTGGCGCAGCGCCTAGGTGAACGTCAACCGTAACCGCCTGCCAACGCTGCCCAGTGCTTGGCGGTCGGCAAGTGGCAGGCTGCGTAAGCCGAGCCACATCAGCGGCAGCGCAAAAACGACCATTGCGGCGATGCCCGCCTGCCACGGCACCACTTCGGCAAGCGCTGCAGAAGCAAAAAACCCCATTGCACCCAGCCCAATCCCGGTTTTGAGCCCGCGCCAGTAGCTTGAAAGCGGCAGCGCGGCGAGGTTCAAGAGCCGCAATTGCACCACCGGCACCAGCGCCGTGATGACCAGCGCCGTCGCCACCGTCTGCACCATCCCGACCAGCGGGTTAGCGGGCACCAACCATACCCCCATGCCGACCGCGACGATCAGGCCGATTGCGGTGGCCCAATATTGGTCGCGATACCGGCCAACGACTTGCAGCACCGGCAGACCTGCACCGAGGCTCGCTTCAAAGCCGCGCGCAACCAGCATCACTAGCAAGCCTAGCACCGCGGGCCAGCTGTAATCGACACCAAATGCCGCCATCATCGGAGCTGATGCGCCGGCCATCGTGAGCGCCAGCGGCAGCGCGATACTGGCCGACACGCGGGTCGCAAACCCATAAAGCGCGTTCACGTGATCGGTATCATGCTTCGCCGCCAGGCTGGCAATCGGCGCGAGAACATAGGCGAATGCCATCCGGATCAGCTGCACCAAGCTGCTGACCTTACGGATAATCACGAACAGCGCCGCCGTGCTCGCGCCACTAGCGCCGGGCAGTATCGCGTTAAGGATCAGCGGCGGCGCATCGCTGAACAGTCGCGCACTCAGATTTGCTGGCAGGGTCGACAGACCTGCCCCCAGCGTCTGTGCAAATATTGGCCGTACCGGGACAGCGATGATACGGCGCAGCGGATAGTGGCGCGCGAGCAAGCGGATGCACAATCCGGCGGTGATGACGAGCGAAACAAGATGCGCAATGACGAGCCCGAGCACCCCCCACCCCGCCGCGAACAACAGCGTCGCTACGCCCAGCCGGATCAGCTGTTCCCAAAATATGCGCAGGCGGATTTCCGCGCCGAACAGCTGTTTGGCGCGCAATGCTGAGGTCGCGATCTCGACAAAGGCCCAAATGGGCAACGCAAAGGCGAACAGCCGGATCGCGGGGAGCAAATCTGCGGCATTCTCAGGCGCGACATTGAACCAGCCGACAATAGACGGCGCAAACAGGCTGATGATGGCGGCGGCAATCAGGCACGGTGTTAACCCGGCAAGCAGCGCAGATTTCAACGCCGCCAGTTCTTCGCTTTCATCGCGAGCTTGCGGCACTACGCGTTGCAAAGCAGCGGTCATTCCCAGATCAAGCACATTCTGCGCTAGGGTAATCACCGCCCACAACACCGCATAAAGCCCGTATCCCGCCAGCCCGAACATCGCGACATAAAGCGGCTGGGCGATAACTTCGACCACAGCGCCAAGCCGCGACAATAAAGTTGTGCCCAACCCGCGCGCGACGTGGCGGTCGGAAATGGCGGGTGTTTCGGGTTCGGCGGTCACACGATATGCTATAGAGTGCAAAAATCTGCTTTGACAGCGCGCGCGCATTGCCTATCTGCGCCGTGACAAAAGGACGCGATACATGGCTGAGTTCACCCTCCCCAAGAACAGCAGGATTAGCCGTGATGGCACGACCCATCGTGCCGAGGGGGCCACTCGCGCCAAAACGTTCAAAGTCTATCGTTACGACCCGGACTCGGGCAAAAATCCGCACTTCGACAATTTCGAGGTCGATCTGGATGGCTGCGGCCCGATGGTGCTTGACGCGCTCATCAAGATGAAGGGTGAGCAGGATTCGACCCTGACATTCCGCCGCTCGTGCCGCGAAGGGATTTGCGGCTCGTGTTCGATGAACATCAACGGCAAGAATGGGCTCGCCTGCACCACCGCGATTGAGGATTGCAAGGGCGCGGTGACGATCACCCCGCTGCCGCACATGGAAGTCATCAAGGACCTCGTCCCTGACTTCACCCATTTCTACGCCCAATATGCCAGCATCGAACCGTGGCTGAAAACCAAGACAACGACGCCGGCCGGCAAAGAGCGGCTGCAATCGCCCGATGATCGGGCCAAGCTTGACGGCCTCTATGAGTGCATCCTGTGCGCGTGCTGCTCTACGAGTTGCCCGAGCTATTGGTGGAATGGGGACAAGTTTCTCGGCCCGGCGATCTTGCTACAGGCCTATCGCTGGCTCGCCGATAGCCGCGATGAGCTGACCGGAGAGCGGCTTGACGAGCTGGAAGATCCCTTCCGCCTCTATCGCTGTCATACGATCATGAATTGCGCCAACGCCTGTCCCAAGGGGCTGAACCCGGCCCGCGCCATTGCCGAAATCAAGAAAACGATGGTCGAGCGCGCTGTCTGATTTCGGCCTCATGAGCGAGCCGACGCGCAGCGGGTCGGATCATTTCACCGCCGAGGCGCAGCCCGACGGCTGGGTCAGCTGGAATATTCAGGATCAGACCCGCTTCAACGCACTGATCGAGCCACTGTTCGTGCGCCGCGAAGCCGACCTTGCCGATGGCCGCCCCACGGCGCGGCTACGCATGCATCCGACCCGCCAGCACAGTAATCTGGGCAACGCCGTCCATGGCGGCATCACGCTGGCGCTGATCGACATCGCGCTGTTCGCCGGCGCACACCAGTTCGGGATGTTGGAAGCCGGATTTTCAGTCACCCTGGACCTGTCGACGCACTTCGTCGGGGCAGGCCGTATCGATCAACCGCTCGATGCCGTCGTCGAACTGGTCCGCGAAACCGGGCGCATGCTCTTCCTGCGCGGTCTTGTCGTCCAGGGAGAAGGGGACAGGCACATCGTCGCCAGCTTTTCCGGCACGATCAGGAAGCCCAGCCCGCGTTGAGGCTGGCTAAATGACCTCAACGCTCGCCCGCTATGACGCGCTGGTTGCCGCTGGTGAACTTCGGGCCGACCCCGAACAGCGCGCCGCCGCCGAACGCCTGAGCCAGCTGCAATCCGAACTCGAAGCCGCCCCGCGCAAGGGCTCGATGCTCTGGCGCTTTGCCACCAAAAAACCCGATGCCCCGCGCGGGGTCTATCTGTGGGGCGGGGTCGGACGCGGCAAATCCATGCTGATGGACCTGTTCCACGTCAGCCTGGCGATCCAGCGCAAACGCCGCACGCATTTCCACGCCTTCATGCTCGACGTTCACGCCCGGTTGCGGGAGGCACGCAAAACCGAGGCGGGTGACCCGGTGATGACCGTCGCCGATGCCTTGGCCGAAGACACCCGGCTGCTGGCGTTCGACGAAATGGTGGTCAACAACAGCGCCGATGCGATGATCATGTCGCGGCTATTCACCGCCCTGGTGGAGCGCGGGGTCACCATCGTGGCCACTTCCAACCGCCCGCCGGTCGATCTCTACAAGGACGGGCTCAATCGTGAGCATTTTCTGCCCTTCATCGCGCTAATTGGTGAGCAGCTCGACGTCCGGCCGCTTAACGGCCCGCATGATTACCGGCGGGATCGGCTGGCGGGCGTCCAGCGTTGGCACGTGCCTACTGGACCCGCAGCGACGGCGGCGCTGTCGGAGGCCTTTTTTCGCCTGACCGACTATCCACCAGAAGACCGGGCGCATGTGCCGTCGGCGGAGATCGATGCGGGCGGCGGGCGGACCTTGCACGTGCCCAAATCGCTAAAGGGTGTCGCGGTGTTTTCGTTCAAGCGGCTGTGCCAGGAGGCGCGCGGGGCGAGCGACTATCTCAGCGTCGCGCAGACTTATCATACCGTCATCATCGTCGGCATTCCGCAAATGGGGCCACATATGAGGAACGAGGCGGCGCGGTTCGTGATGCTGGTCGACGCGCTTTACGAGTATCGGGTGAAACTGCTCGCGAGCGCCGATGCTGTGCCCGACGAACTTTATGTCGCAGGCGATGGTAGTTTTGAGTTTGAAAGGACGGCTAGCCGGCTAGTTGAAATGCTTGCTGATAGTTGGTTGACACTTGGCCATGGGACCGCAGCTTAGCCTCAAATCCTCACTTCAATAATGCGACGCATTCGCGATAATCCCGTCATTTTAGACCTTTAGGCGGTTGCATTCTGCCCCCCGTGGGCTATTGCATTGCCCACACAAGGGGGGTGCCGGTCGCGCCATCCTTGTCCATCACAACCTGCCGGCGGCCGGACAGTGTGGAGCGTGGCATGGGACGGAAAAAGATTGCGCTGATCGGCGCCGGGAACATCGGCGGCACGCTTGCGCATCTCGCGGCGCAAAAGGAATTGGGCGACATCGTCCTGTTCGACGTTGTCGAAGGCGTGCCCCAGGGCAAGGCGCTCGATCTGTCGCAGTGCGGCCCGGTTGAGGGGTTCGACGCCAAAATCACCGGTTCAAACGACTATGCCGACATCGCCGGCGCCGATGTCATCATTGTCACCGCCGGGGTCGCGCGCAAGCCCGGCATGAGCCGTGATGACCTGATCGGCATCAACCTCAAAGTCATGAAAGCGGTGGGGGAGGGCATCAAGGCCAACGCCCCGAACGCCTTTGTTATCTGCATCACCAATCCTCTGGACGCCATGGTCTGGGCCTTGCGCGAATTTTCCGGCCTGCCGCACCATATGGTCGTCGGCATGGCGGGTGTGCTCGACAGCGCGCGGTTCAGCCACTTTATCGCCGACGAATTTGCCGTCTCGGTGCGCGATGTGAACACTTTCGTCCTCGGCGGCCATGGCGACACGATGGTCCCGGTGGTGCGCTATTCGACGGTTAACGGCATCCCAGTGCCTGACCTGATCGCCATGGGCCTGTCATCGCAGGACAAGATTGACGCCATCGTCAAGCGGACCCGCGGCGGCGGCGGCGAAATTGTCGCGCTGCTCGGCACCGGCTCGGCCTTTTACGCCCCTGCCGCCAGCGGCATCGCAATGGCCGAAGCGTATCTCAGCGACCAGAAACGCATCCTGCCCTGCGCCGCCTATGTCGATGGCCAATATGGCCTCGACGGCCTCTATGTCGGTGTACCGGTAATGATCGGCGCGGGCGGGGTTGAGCGGATCATCGAAATCGCGCTCGACGATGCCGACAAAGCGGGCCTGCAAGTGTCGGTCGATGCGGTCAAGGAACTGCTCGACGCGTGCCGGGCGCTGGACCCGAGTTTGACGTGATCGGCTCTACGCTCCTCTTGGGCGGGTCTGGATGCCTAGTCGGCTGGATTGTCGGGTTAGCCGTCATTCGGCAATCTGGACCGAAGCTCGCACATCGCTCCGGTTTCATCGCCATGGGGATTGGTCTGCTAGCCGTCGTCTCGGCGCTTGCATTGCCGCGCAGCCATTGGGCATTCGGCAGTGCCGGCGGCGGTGACGGCTTTGGGATCTTGGGATTGATGATCGGTGGTGGTCTGGTGTTCGCAGCGGCGGTCGTGACGCTGGTAATCACCGAGGTGGTTCGCGCCGTGATCGCCCGAAAAACATCAAGTGAGCCAGACGTCTGATGGCGGTTAGCGTTCACGCCCAATTTGCCCTCCTCTTTCTCGCGCTCGCGGCGTGCGGTGACGCTGGTTCGTCGATGGCCGAACAAGACCCTGCACGCGTCATCGCCGCATTCAATGACGCCATCGCCGCCTGTTCCGCCCGCACGTCGGATGCGGGCGTGATCGATCAGGCGGCAGTGGCGGCGGCGGAGTGGACGGTCGCGGCGCGGACATCGCGCCTGCAGGTAACCAACACGACGCATGCGGCCGCAGCTTACCCGACGCTACGCGCTGGCGAATATGAGGCGACCGACTGGGCGCACGCCGGTCATGCCGAACAGATGCAGCTGATCCGCTGGGATGAGCTGACCACCAACCGCACCCCCGACCATTGTTTAATGAATGGCCGGGTTGATAACGACACCGCGCTGCCAGCGGTGATCGCCGGCGTCACGCGCCGTTTTGGCCGCGCGCCGGATCGCACTGGCCTCGTCCCGCGCGGTGGTGATTTTCTGACCCCGCGTTCGGATGATCAACAGACCGGTTATTATTGGGCACTGCCCCGGCATGATGTCTATCTGCGCACAGCGCCCGGGGGCTTTGCCAGCATCAACATCGTCGCCATGCCCGACCGCGAAACCCTCGACCAATATTCACCCGATCGTCCTGATCGCCAACTCGTTATCCTTCCCGGAGAGCCCGAACAATGAGCATCCTCGTCGATAGAAACACCAAAGTCCTGACGCAGGGCATGACCGGCGCGACCGGCACATTCCACACCGAACAGGCGCTGGCTTATGGCACCAAGATGGTCGGCGGAGTGACGCCGGGCAAAGGCGGGACGACGCATATCGGCCTGCCCAATTTTAATTCGGTGGCTGAAGGGATGACCGCAACCGGCGCCACAGCATCGTGCGTCTATGTCCCGCCCAAATTCGCGGCGGCGGCGATCATTGAGGCGATTGAGGCGGACATGCCGCTCATCGTGTGCATCACCGAAGGCATCCCGGTGCTCGACATGGTGCAGGTCAAGGCGCGGCTGGCCGGGTCCAAATCGCGGCTGATCGGCCCCAATTGCCCCGGCGTGCTAACGCCCGGCGAATGCAAGATCGGCATTATGCCGGGCAGCATCTTTTCCAAGGGCAGCGTCGGTGTCGTCTCCCGCTCAGGCACGCTAACTTACGAAGCAGTGTTTCAGACCACCAATGTGGGCCTGGGGCAGACGACCGCGGTCGGCATTGGCGGCGACCCAGTGAATGGCACCAACTTTATCGACGTCCTCGAACTGTTCATGGCCGACGAAGCGACCAAGAGCATCATCATGATCGGCGAGATCGGCGGCAGCGCGGAAGAAGAGGCAGCACAGTTTATCGCCGACGAAGCCAAGCGCGGGCGGGTCAAGCCGATGGTCGGCTTCATCGCTGGACTGACCGCACCGCCAGGCCGCCGGATGGGCCATGCCGGGGCGATTGTTTCGGGCGGCAAGGGCGGCGCCGAGGACAAGATCGCAGCGATGGAGGCGGCGGGCATCAAAGTTTCGCCCAGCCCCAGTGAACTTGGCACCACATTGGCGGCTTTGTTGAAGGGATAAATACCCTCTTCCTTAAAGGGGAGAGGAGAAGGACAAAAAGATGGACGCTGAACTAAACCCGTTTGAAACCGAAACCGGCCCGAGCTGGGGCCGCTCCGGCTGGCCGCTCGCCGATACCGACGCGCTGACGGCGGCGCTCGACCCGACCCAAATGGCGGTCGAGATCAAGGCGGCGGCGGCAAAATCCGGCGCGGTGATGGATGAAGGCGCGGTGGCGGCCGCCGCCTCCGCATCGATCCGCGCGATGCTGCTGATCCGCACCTATCGCGTGCGCGGGCATCTGGCGGCGGACCTTGATCCGTTGAAGCTCAATGAGCGCGAGATTCCTGCGGATATGACCCCTGAATATCACGGGTTCAGCGGCGCTGATCTTGACAAGCCGGTCTATCTCGGCGGCACGCTCGGCCTCGAAAAGGCAACGATCCGTGAGATCGTCGATTTGCTCCGCGCCAATTATTGTGGCCGGGTCGGCCTCGAATATATGCACATCAGCGACACTGAGGAACGCCGCTTTTTGCAGGACCGGATGGAGGGCGCGGGCAAGGCCATCGATTTCAGCGCCGAGGGCAAGAAGGCGATCCTCGCCAAGGTGATCGAGGCCGAAGAGTGGGAGAAATTCCTCGCCCGCAAATATGTCGGGACCAAGCGGTTCGGGCTCGACGGCGGCGAATCGATGATCCCGGCGATGGAAGCAATCATCAAATATGGCGGCCAATATGGCGTGCGCGAAATCGTCTATGGCATGGCCCATCGCGGGCGGCTGAACATGCTGGCGAACGTGCTGGCCAAGCCCTATCGCGTGATCTTTCACGAGTTTCAGGGCGGCACCGCGAACCCCGACGATGTCGGCGGGTCGGGCGACGTCAAATATCATCTCGGCACCAGCACCGACCGCGAATTTGATGGTATTTCCGTCCACATGTCGCTGGTCCCCAACCCCTCGCACTTGGAGGCGGTGGACCCCGTGGTGCTGGGCAAGGTGCGCGCGCAACAGGTCGTGCGCGGCGACATTGGCAAGACCAAGCATGAGCAGGTGCTGCCCGTCCTGATCCACGGCGATGCGGCATTCGCCGGGCAGGGGATCGTCTGGGAATGCCTCGGTTTCTCGGGAATTCGCGGCTACAATACTGGTGGTTGCATCCACTTCATCGTCAACAATCAGATCGGGTTCACGACTAGCCCGCAATTCGCGCGGTCCTCGCCCTATCCATCCGATGTGGCCAAGGGCGTGCAAGCGCCGATCCTCCACGTCAACGGCGATGATCCCGAAGCGGTAACCTTTGCCTGCAAAGTCGCCATTGATTTCCGGCAGACGTTCAAGCGCGACGTTGTCATCGATATGTGGTGCTATCGCCGCTTCGGTCACAATGAGGGCGACGAGCCGAGTTTCACCCAGCCGCTGATGTACGCGAAAATCCGCCAGCATCCGCCGGTCAGCACGCTGCAGGCGGCGCGGCTGGTGGCGGCGGGCGTGATCGACACCAACTGGGCCGATGAACATCGGATGCGGTTCGTGGCCTTGCTCGAGCAGGAGTTTGAGGGCGCGAAAAGCTATAAGCCGAACAAGGCCGACTGGTTTGCTGGGCGCTGGTCTGGTCTGCACATGCCCGCTGACCCTGAGGGCGCGCGGCGCAACATTCCGACCGGCGTGTCGGACAAGCTGTTCGACAGCATCGGTCGGACGATAACGACGATTCCCGAGGGGCTGGAGGTGCACAAGACGCTGCGCCGGGTGATCGACGCGCGGGCGGCGATGGTCGCCGCTAAAGATCGCGATGTGTTTGACTGGGCGACGGCAGAGGCGCTGGCGTTCGGAACGTTGCTGTCGGAGGGCTACCAAGTTCGCCTGTCGGGTCAGGACAGTGGGCGCGGCACCTTCAGCCAGCGGCACGCCGTCTGGGTCGATCAGAACACAGAGGCAAAATATATCCCGCTCGCCACCGTGCCCCATGGCCGGTTTGAGGTGCTGGATAGCCCGCTCTCGGAATATGGCGTGCTCGGGTTTGAATATGGCTATGCGATGGCCGATCCCAAATCGCTAGTGCTGTGGGAGGCGCAGTTCGGCGATTTCATGAACGGGGCGCAGATCATTATCGATCAGTTCATCGCGGCGGGTGAGGCAAAATGGCTCCGCGCTAACGGCCTCGTGATGCTGCTCCCACATGGTTATGAAGGGCAGGGACCGGAACATAGTTCGGCGCGGATGGAGCGGTTCCTGCAACTATGCGCGGGCGACAATATTCAGGTGTGCAACATCACCACGCCGAGCAATTACTTCCATGTGCTGCGGCGACAGATGATGCGGCCGTTCCGCAAGCCGCTCATCATCATGACGCCCAAGTCGCTGCTGCGGCACAAGCTGGCCCTGTCGTTGCGCGCCGACTTCATCGGTGACAGCCATTTCCGCCGGATCATGTCCGACCGGACTGCGCCTGATGACAAGGACGTCAAGCGCGTCGTCCTGTGTTCGGGCAAGGTTGGCTACGACCTGATGGAGGCACGCGATGCGGCGGGGCTGATTGACACCACGGTGATCCGCATAGAACAGGTCTATCCCTTCCCCGGCGATCCGCTGGCGCTCCGGCTGAAGCGGATGCCAAAGCTGGAGGACGTCGTCTGGGCACAGGAAGAGCCGCGCAATAATGGCGCGTGGTCGTTCGTCGAGCCCTATGTCGAGGAAGCGCTGGCAGCAGCCGGCAAGACTGGCATGCGGGCGCGCTATGCCGGACGAGCGGCGGCAGCGTCACCCGCAACCGGCCTGATGTCACGGCATCAGACCGAGCAATCGGCGCTGGTGGCAGACGCGCTGGGATTATCGGTGCGCACTGAAATCCGACGCGGTCGCAAGAAAGTTTGAAGCGCAAACCCTGGGCCCCGAAATTGCCGGGGAACATGTGAGGAATGACTATGGCGAGCGAAGTAAAAGTGCCCGTGCTGGGCGAATCGGTCAGCGAGGCCACCGTTGGCCAATGGCTGAAACAGCCGGGCGATCCGGTGAAGCTTGATGAGGCGATTGCCAGCCTGGAAACCGATAAGGTCGCAGTCGAAGTGCCCAGCCCGGTTGCCGGGATCATGGGGCAACAGATCGTCAAAGAGGGCGATACCGTAGCCGTCGGCGCAGTCATTGCGGTGATTGAGGACGGCATCGCGCCAGCCGGACCCACGCCAGTGACCGAGCGGACTGCATCAACCCTGCCGGTCGACACCCTGCCCGCCGCGCAGGACACCGCGCCAGCCCCGAATGCTGCGCCGGTTGCAGCGCCAGTTGCCGCCGCGGCGATGAACACCATGTCCCCCGCCGTGCGCCGGGCGGTGCTCGAACATGGGATTGACCCGACCGCAGTAAAGGGCAGTGGCAAGGATGGCCGCCTGACTAAGGAAGACGTGCTTGAAGCCGCCAAGAAAGCGGGCGACCCGGTTGCGGCGGCGCCTGCCACCCCCGCTGCTGCGCCCGTTGCGGCGACAATCGGTGGTGAACGCGGCGAAGAGCGGGTCAAGATGACCCGCTTGCGCCAGACCATCGCCCGCCGCCTGAAGGAGGCGCAGGATACCGCCGCGCTGCTCACCACCTTCAACGATTGCGACATGACTGAGGTTATGGCGATGCGCGAACGCTATAAGGAGGTGTTCGAGAAGAAGCACGGTGTCCGCCTCGGTTTCATGAGCTTCTTTACCAAAGCAGTTATACTAGCCGCGAAAACCATCCCATCTGTCAATGCGCAGATTCAGGGGGATGAGATTGTCTATTTCGACTATCTCGACGTCTCGGTCGCAGTCAGCGCCCCCAACGGCCTCGTCGTCCCGGTCGTCCGCAATGCCGACGCCATGTCCTTCGCCGAAATCGAAAAGGCCATCGCCGACCTCGGTAAGCGCGCGAAGGACGGCAGCCTGACCATGGCCGACATGCAGGGCGGCACCTTCACCATTTCCAACGGCGGCGTGTTTGGTGGGCTGATGTCCACCCCGATCATCAACCCCCCGCAAAGCGCCGTCCTCGGCCTCCACCGCATCGAGGAGCGCCCGGTGGTGCGCGACGGCCAGATCGTCGCTCGCCCGATGATGTACCTCGCCCTCAGCTACGACCACCGCCTGATCGACGGCCGTGAGGCCGTGACCTTCCTCAAGACGGTCAAGGAAGCAATCGAGGATCCAGGCCGGTTGCTGGTCGATTTGTGAAAGTACCTAAGTTCCCCTGCGAAGGCAGGGGGCCAGGGCGGATAACGGGAATTGGTGTGGCATGACAAAACGCGGCTTTGTCTACATCATGGCCAGTCGCAGAAATGGTACGATCTACCTCGGGGTGACTAGCGAACTGCCACAGCGGGTGTTCCAGCACCGCAGCGGAATGATCGCCGGTTTCACCAAGAGATATGGCTGCAAGCTTCTGGTCTGGTATGAAGCGTTCGACGACATTCAGGATGCACGGTTGCGGGAAATCCAGATGAAACGGTGGAACCGGGCGTGGAAACTGGCACTGATTGAGGGCAGCAACCCGACGTGGCGCGATTTATTTGATGAGATAGCCCAATAACCCTGGGCCCCTGCATGCGCAGGGGAACAACGGAGCGAGCGATGACTGACCAAACATACGACTATGACGTCCTCGTCATCGGCGCTGGCCCCGGTGGTTATGTGGCCGCGATCCGCGCGGCGCAGCTGGGGCTGAAGGTTGCGTGCGCTGAGGGGCGGGAGACGCTCGGCGGCACCTGTCTCAACGTCGGCTGCATCCCGTCCAAGGCGCTGCTGCACGCGTCCGAACTCTATGATGAAGTCGCGGGCGGACATCTTGCCAAATACGGCATGACCTTCGGCACCGCGAAACTCGACGTCGGCGCGATGCTAGCGGAAAAGGACAAGGCGGTCGGCGAATTGACCGGCGGCATCGAATTTCTGTTCAAAAAGAACAAGGTCGACTGGCTCAAAGGCCATGCTGCCTTCACAGCCGCCGACACGGTGGAGGTCGCAGGCAAAACCTATCGCGCCAAAAACATCATCATCGCCACTGGCTCCAGCGT
>JANOPV010000064.1:0-7917 GCA_031422035.1 Sphingomonas sp.
GGTGATGGACGGCTGCAATTGACCCTGAGCAATGGCGACCGGGTGACGACCAGTCGAGCCGGTGCCCGGTTGATCCGCGAACATAGCGGTTAGCACGTCGATTCACCGTCAATTTTGTAGTTTTGCCGAAAAAAATTTGGCCGGTGCGCTGGTTCCGTCAAGGTCGTGGCAAGATCGGCAGCTGAGGCATCGCATCAATGGCACGTTCAATTCTGCGGACCGCAACCGTAACGATGGCACTGTTGGCGTCGACGAGCTTCGCGCAACCAATCACGACCGGGGTTCCCGCACTCGCTGGCGTGCTGCCGAGATCCGCTCTGTCAGCCCCAGCCTTGATCGTTGATGCTGAGGTGCGGATTGGCGAGCGTCCAGACGTCCGGCTGAACGGGTTGCGCCCGCGCAGCTCCATCCGCCTGCATTATTTCCTGCAGCTGGGAATCTGGTCGGCGGATAGTGCGGGCGGATGGCAGCAGCGCGAAACGGTAATGCACGGCTGGGGCGAGTATCAGGCTGATGGTCAGGGCCGCATTAACATGGCGACCGCGCGACCATTAGCAGGAACCAGCCGTCAAACCGGGCCAGAGACGCTGCTGTGGTCAGCTCACCGGCCAGGCAGCGCCGCCCTAGCGACCGCCCGCACCGCCGCCGCAAATTTACCAGAGCTTCCGCGTGGGACAGTGTTGGTGCGAGCTGAACAAGGCGGCAGGATCATCGCTGAAAGCCGCTTTGCCCTCAATGTCCCGGTGCCGGGCACGACGATAGTCGAGATCAACACGCCGGAACTGGCAGGAGTTTTTGCGGCGCCACCGGGCGCGTCGCGGCTGCCGACGATCATCCACCTGCATGGCAGCGAAGGTGGCAGTCTGGCCAAGGCGCGCGCCGATGCGGAACATTATGCCGCGCAAGGGTTCGCGACGCTGGCCATCGCTTACTTCGCTTGGTCTTACGAACGCGGGGCGCTGCAGGTTCCTGCAGCCCACCGCAATATCGACGTTGCCCAGCTGGAGCGTGCGCGGGCGTGGTTGGCGGCGCGGCCCGAAGCCGATGCTAACCGCATTGCGCTGGTCGGTAACAGCAAGGGGGCGGAATTCGCGCTGGTCGGTGCCGTCACCTATCCGTGGGTGCGCGCCGCAGTCGCCTGTGTGCCAAGTGATGTGGTGTGGGAGGGCTATGGTGCTGTCGATTGGGACTTAGCGAGCCCGGTAGTTCCTGCTGCGGGCACGTATAGCAGCTGGGCGATTGGCGGGCGGCCGCTGCCCTATTTGCCGACCTTTTCCGACCGCCGGGATGGCTGGCCGAGCAATGGTGCGCGCTATGCCGAGGCGCGGACAACTTGGGCCGAGGCGGCACGCTGGGCGCGGATACCAGTGGAACAGAGCGACGCGCGGCTGTTCCTGATCGGCGGCGGGCGGGACCGGACCTGGGCTTCAGGCGCGATGACCGAAAGCATCATCGCTACTATGCAGCGTGCCGGGCGCGGGCGGCAGGTTGAGAGCATTATCAGCCCGGTCGCAGACCATTATCTGTGCGGCGACGGCACCTGGCCGCACCGTTCCTATCAGGATGAGCTGGCAACGGTCGATGCACCCGATATTGACGCCCAAGGCGCAGCCGAGGTAGCCGCCCATGCCGCCAAGCTGGCGTTTCTGAGGCGAGTGCTACGCTAAACGAGGGCTTAGCCCCGCTGACGTGCTTGCGCATAGGTGCCGAGCATACGGACGCGATTACAGTGAAAGGCGAGTTCGGCAAGCGCGCGATCAACCGCGATGTCGCCGGGCGCACCGACAATATCGGCGTAGAATTCGGTCGCGGAAAAGCTGCCGCCCTGCTGATAACTTTCGAGCTTAGTCATGTTGACGCCGTTGGTCGCAAAGCCGCCAAGCGCCTTGTAGAGCGCGGCAGGGATGTTCTTCACCTCAAAGACGAACGTCGTCATCTGGGTGCCGGTAGGGCATTCGGCCGGCGTGCCCGCGCGGGCGAGGACGACGAAACGAGTCATGTTGTGATCGGCATCCTCGATTCCGACATGATGCACGGTGAGGCCGTATAACTCAGCCGCCAATGTTGAAGCGATGGCAGCAAGGCCATGCTCGCCGGAATCTGCGACCTGCGCCGCCGCGCCGGCGGTATCGGCATGGGCGATGGGGTCGATGCCCTGCGCGCGCAGCCAGTGGCGGCACTGCCCAAGCGCCTGAGCGTGGCTCATAGCCCGGGTAACAGGCGCAAAATCCCGGCTCATCAGGGCATGGCGGATCGGCAGAAAATATTCGCCGATGATGACTAACCCCGATTCGGGGAGCAGAAAATGCATATCGGCAACCCGACCGTGCAGCGAATTTTCGATGGGGATGATCGCCCGGTCGGCACGCCCCTCGCTCACCGCATCAATCGCGTCTTCAAAACTATAGCAGGGCAGCGGCAGCGCGGCGGCATCATAGTCGCGCGCAGCAAGGTGCGAGTTGGCCCCCGGCGCGCCTTGGAAAGCGAGCGCGCGCTCTGGCGTTGCCGTGGCGGCGAGCGTCATGTGATCGACGAGGCGCTGGGCGCTTGCAGAGTAACTGGACATGGCCGCGCGGCTTAGCGGTGCGGGCGGCTCTCGGCAACCGCACGCTGCGCGGAGCGGTATCTGCGCGCTTGCACGCGGGCGGGGGTAACTGCGCGCTTGCGCGCGGGCGAGGGTAACTGCGCGCTTGCGCGGGCGGGGCGCCGACATTAAGGGCAGCGCTATTCGGGAACAGGCGTCGCCGCATAGTCGTGGCCGCCGCAACAGATGTGGTTTTGGACCAATGGATCTGCGCAACAACACGATTTTCGGCTGGACGCTGGGCGCGGGCATTGTGGCCCTTGGCCTGACCAGTCTGACTGGCATCCTGTTCCACAACGAACGACCCGAAAAAATGGGTTACGAAATCGCCGGGGTTGCGGTGGATGGTGCGGCTGAAGGGCCATCCCTCGAAGCTTTGCTGGCATCTGCAGATGTTGCGGCAGGACAAGCGATTTTTGACAAGTGCACCGCCTGTCACAACATTGCTGCCGGCGGGGCCAACGGCATTGGTCCCAACCTGTACGGTGTCGTCGGTGCCGATATTGGCAGCCATGCGCCAGGCTTTAGTTATTCGTCCGCGCTGCAAGGCGCAGAGGGTAACTGGTCTTTTACCTCGCTCAACGCTTGGCTGACAGCCCCGCGCCGCTTTGCCAATGGCACCACAATGTCGTTCGCTGGCTTGTCCAACCCCGTTGAGCGGGCCAATCTCATCGCCTATCTTAACGCGCAAGGCTCCAACTTGCCGCTGCCCGCTGCCCCAGCAGCGGCGGCTGACGGCGAAGCACCCGCGGACGGTGCGGCGGCTCCTGCCGAGGGCGCTGCGGTAGCCACGCCCGCGGAAGGCGCAGCGGCTGCGCCCGCCAACTAAATCAGCTTAGCCCGCAGTCACGATCCGTCTCCGGTAGAAGGTGCCGCTGCAACCGGTTCGCTTGCCGCCAGCGCACCAATCGGCTCACCCGCGTAAAAGTCGGTGATGGCCGCCCATGCCTCATCCGCTGTTTCGACAAAGCGGAAGAGGCCAAGGTCGCGGCGGCTGATTACACCTTCGTCAGCGAGCGCATCAAAATCGACCACCCGGCTCCAGAAATCCTTGCCGAAGAGCAAGATTGGCATCGGCTTCATCTTGCCGGTCTGGATCAACGTGATCAATTCGAACATCTCATCAAAGGTTCCGAAACCGCCCGGGAACACCGCCACCGCGCGAGCCCGCAGCAGAAAGTGCATTTTCCGCAACGCGAAATAATGGAACTGGAAGCTGAGGTCGGGCGTCACATAGATATTGGGCGCCTGTTCGTGGGGGAGGACAATGTTGAGACCAACGCTCTCTGCGCCCGCCTCATAAGCGCCGCGATTCGCCGCTTCCATGATCGACGGGCCGCCGCCTGAGCACACCACGAAATGACGGCCACCGGTCGCATCGCGCGGGACCCGGCTGGCGCGATCCGCGAGCTGCATCGCCTGCGTATAATAAGGCGATTTGGCGCAGAGCCGTTCGGCCACCCGCACTTCTTCGGGCGTTTTCGCCGCCGCCATGAGTGCGTCGCACTGGTCCGGCGCGGGAATGCGGGCCGACCCGTAGATGACCAGCATCGATTTGATGCCAGCCTCATCGAGCAGCAATTCAGGCTTGAGCAGCTCAAGCTGGAACCTCACCGGTCGCAAATCTTCGCGCAGCAGGAAATCAGTGTCCTGAAAGGCGAGGCGGTAGGCCGGGCTGTCGGTTTGCGGGGTAGAGAGGTTCTGCGTCGCAAAGCGGGCATCCTCTCGCGCTTTGTGAAAGCGGCTGCTGTGGTTTGGTTTATCCGTCATGTGTGTCGGCTAGCCGGAAATGGTCGGCGACAAAAGCCCTGCCCTTCATCAACGGCAATAGTTCGCGCCGCTCATGTCAAAATGGAAATGATTAGCATGGGCGGCATTATAATCCGGGCTGAGCACTGTGGGAAAGCGCCGGCACGCGCTTTGACGGATCAACCGCAAAAACTCCTGATCCCGTCCATCACCGCGCCAACCACTAAGCACGGTAACGCTGCGGCCATCCGCCAACACGAAAGCCGATACGTCGATAGCATTGGCAAAGGCATGCTGAGACAATCGCCCGCTGCGCCCGCCATAGATATTTCGGCAACTATATGTACCCATGGTTTCGATACGGACGATGTCCTGCCCATAGATTTGGCGCGCCGCTGGTTTGACCGCGTGGCGCGCCCAGGCGACGAAATTGCGCGCCAGTGGGCAGGTGACCGGCCCCATATTGGTGGTTTCGGTGCCCGCATCGGTCAGGCGCAGCGTGCCCCGGGTGATACAGCCACCGCCATGATCCTGATCTGGTAGGGGGGTAAAGCGCGCCCCAGCCTGGCTCAGTTCGGTGAAGCAAGCGCGTGTTTCACCGCTGGGTTGCACCACCGCTGGCCGATTGACCTGCGGACGTTCAGCCGGGCGCTGCGGGCTGCCGCCAATACACGCCGACAGCACCAGCAGGGCGGCAGCAAGCGGAAGCAGGCGGAGAGGCGGACAGCGCATCTCCAGACAGTTAGTCCATTATGGTGAAAGGGCGATTAACGAGCAGCACGGCTCGACGCGATTCGAGCGCTATTAATGGTCCTCAGTGACGTCATCAGTTAACGTCTGCCAGATCCATGGGGCCATTCGATCCATTGGCGGGTGATGATCTGCGCCTTCAAGTGTGACCGCCGTGATGAGCGTCGGATCGCCTGCATCCTGCAGCGCGCGCTGATGGGCAAAGGGGATGACCGGGTCCGCGGTGCCGTGGAGCAGCACGACCGGGACACGGACCCGTGCGATCATCGCCACATTATCAAACCGGTCGGGCAGGAAGGGGCGGACAATGCCCGGCGACAGATCGGCTATCCGAGTGAAGGCGCCGAGCGTCGCCACGCCATCGACCGGCTGCCGTGCGGCCTCACCCAGCGCCACCGCCGCCCCCAGCGAATGACCGAACAGATAGAGGCGACCGCCGGCGGGGACCAAAGTGCGGGCATAATCGGTAAAGGCCTGCCCGTCGCGGCGCAGGCCCGCCTCGGTTGGGCGGCCCGGATTACCGGAATAGCCCCGATAGCTCGCCATCAGCACGCCGTGGCCATCGTGCGCCAACGCGGCAGCACGCAGACCATCTCGATACAAGCTGCGGCCATTGCCATGGAAATAGACGATGAGGTCGCGCTGCTGCCCACGCGGGGCCCAGTAAAGGCCGGCTAGCGACAGGCCATCGCTGGTCGTTACGCTTACCAGTTGCGGGGCAACGCCCTGCCATTCTGGCCCCGGGCTGGCAGCGGCGGGCTGATAAATGCGGTCGCGGATGGTGCCGGCACAGCCCGTCAGCGCCATCGCCGCCAACAAAGTCCAAACCAGATGTCTCATGCCCGCCCCCCAGCTTTCCATCTCCTTGCCTGACCGCTTTTACTTGACTGCCCGCTGAACGCCACTAGTTCAGCCGTCGGGCCACGCGGTCCCAACGCCGCGCTGCTCTCTGCAAGGAGATGCTGAAATGACTGCTACCAAACCGGGCACGTTGCCCGCGAACGTTAATGTGCCGCCCGCTGCAAAACCAGCGCGGCCCTATTTTTCTTCCGGACCCTGCGCGAAGCCGCCGGGCTGGGCTCCCGAAAAACTCGCTACCGAATCGCTGGGCCGCTCGCACCGCGCCAAGATCGGCAAGACTCGCCTCGGCCGCGCCATCGATCTGATGCGTGAAGTGCTGCAGGTGCCCGACACTCACCGCCTCGGCATCGTCCCCGCTTCTGACACTGGCGCCTATGAAATGGCGATGTGGACCATGTTGGGCGCACGCCCCGTAACCGCGATGGCATGGGAAAGCTTTGGCGAAGGCTGGGTGACCGATGCGGTAAAGCAGCTCAAGCTGGACCCAACCGTTATTCGGGCCGATTACGGGTCGATCCCAGATCTGTCGGCCGTCGACTGGAGCCATGATGTGCTGTTCACCTGGAACGGCACCACCTCTGGAGCGCGATTGCCAAATGGCGACTGGATCGCTGACGACCGAGAAGGCCTGTCGTTCAACGACGCGACCAGCGCGGTCTTTGCCTATGATATGCCGTGGGACAAGCTCGATGTGACCACGTTCAGCTGGCAAAAAGTGCTGGGCGGCGAAGGCGCGCACGGGGTCATCATCTTGGGGCCGCGCGCGGTAGAACGGCTGGAGAGCCACACGCCGTCTTGGCCGATACCGAAAATTTTCCGGCTTATGGCGAAAGGCAAACTGTCCGAAGGCGTATTCAAAGGCGAGACGATCAACACCCCGTCGATGCTGGCGGTTGAAGATGTGATCTTTGCGCTCGAATGGGCGAAGTCCGTTGGCGGTCTGCACGGCCTGATGGCACGTAGCGATGCCAACGCCGCCGCTTTGGATACCATCGTCGCAGAACGCGACTGGCTGGGCCATCTTGCTGCTGACCTCGCCACGCGGTCAAAAACATCGGTCTGCTTGACGGTAGAGGGCGCGGACGAGGCGTTCATCAAGGCGTTCGCTAGCCTGCTGGACGGCGAAGGCGCAGCATTCGACATCGCTGGATACCGCGATGCGCCGCCGGGCCTGCGCGTCTGGTGCGGGGCAACAGTCGATACCGCCGACATTGTCGCGCTTGGGCCATGGCTCGATTGGGCCTGGGCCGAGTTGAAAGCCTGATTTTACGTTATCCCCGCGCAGGCGGGGATCCATGACCTGACCTTGCCAACAGCGACAACGGGAGCTGAATTCCCGTCTGCGCGAGCATGACGAAAGTAGAAATCATGACCAAGCCTCGCATTCTCATTTCCGACAGCATGGACCCCAACGCCGCGAAGATTTTCGAGGAACGCGGCTGCGACGTCGACGTCATCACCGGTAAGACCCCCGACGAACTGATCGCAATGATCGGTGCCTATGATGGACTGGCGATCCGCAGCTCGACGAAGGTGACCAAGGCGATCCTGGATGCCGCGACCAATTTGAAGGTGATCGGCCGGGCCGGAATCGGCGTCGATAATGTCGATATTCCCGCCGCATCAGCCAAGGGCGTGGTGGTGATGAACACCCCCTTCGGCAATTCGATCACCACCGCCGAACATGCCATCGCGCTGATGTTCGCGCTCGCCCGGCAATTGCCGGAGGCCGACGCATCAACCCAGGCAGGCAAGTGGGAGAAGAACCGGTTCATGGGCGTCGAGGTTACCGGCAAGACGCTGGGATTGATCGGCGCGGGCAATATTGGCGCGATTGTCGCGTCGCGAGCGCTGGGCCTGAAAATGAAGGTTGTCGCCTATGACCCCTTCCTGACTGCTGAACGCGCCGTGGAAATGGGCGTCGAGAAGGCCGAGCTCGACACGCTGCTCGCAAAGGCTGATTTCATCACGCT
>JANOPV010000065.1:0-2471 GCA_031422035.1 Sphingomonas sp.
GCCCGGTGTCTACCCGCAGTTGGTCGATGCCGATGGCGCGGTGCTGGACGGGGCAGCATCCGGCAATCTGGTGATTGCCGATAGCTGGCCCGGTCAGATGCGCACCGTTTGGGGGGACCATGAGCGGTTTTTCCAGACTTATTTCACGACCTATCCCGGCAAATATTTCACCGGCGATGGCTGTCGGCGGGATGCGGATGGCTATTACTGGATCACCGGACGGGTCGATGATGTCATCAACGTTTCCGGCCACCGGATGGGGACGGCGGAGGTCGAAAGCGCGCTGGTTGCGCATGCCAAGGTGGCTGAGGCGGCGGTGGTCGGGATGCCGCACGAGATTAAAGGGCAGGGGATTTACGCATTTGTTACGCTCAACGCCGGGGAGCCGGAGAACGAAGCGCTGCGCGCCGAACTGAAGCTTTGGGTGCGGCAAGAAATTGGGGCGATTGCCGCGCCCGATGCCATCCAGTTTGCGCCGGGCCTGCCTAAGACGCGTTCGGGAAAGATCATGCGACGGATATTGCGCAAGATTGCCGAGAATGATGTCGGCAATTTGGGGGACATATCCACATTGGCCGATCCGGCAGTGGTCGAGAATCTGGTCGCGAACCGGGCCAGCACTTAATCTGGGCGGTGCGCCTTTAAGAAGCTGTCCACGGCATAGGCGACACGTTTCGGGGAGATAAAGTCGCTCATCGGGCGCTGCGCGAAGCGGCGTTCAAGGTCCGCAAAACCCTTCATCATGCCGCCAAGCATCGCCGCCGCCGCTGCCGGATCGGCAACGACAATTTCGCCACGCGCACCCGCTGCCTCCAGCACGCTCGTTAATTCGCGCATCATCGGGCGCGGCCCGCAATTGAGGAACAACTCACCCAGTTCCGGGTGCCGGTCCATTTCTCCGCCGAGCATATTCTCGAAGCGGACCAGCTCTGGGCGGCCGAGAAAGCTAAGCATCACCATGCCGTAGCGGATCAAGTGATCGCGCAAGTCGACTGGTTGTGAGACGTCGGTATCAAGCGACGCGCGCATGCCTGCACATTGGGCGGTGATGCTTGCCGCAAACAGCGTCTGCTTATCGCCAAAGCGGCTATAGACCGTGACTTTTGAGACATTGGCACGCCGCGCGATGTCTTCGATGCTAGTGGCGCTGTAGCCATGTTCGAAAAACGCGTCGCTGGCGGCGGCGACGATGGCGTCCCGCTTGGTCTCGTCGAGCGGACGACCAAGCGCTTTTAGAACAGGGTGCACACCGGTTTCGGACAAATTGAACGCTGCCGTATAATTAAACGTTGACGTTCACTATAGGGCAGGGCAGAACAATCGCAAGGTCGGGGCCGCCGACATTCCCCTCCCTCCAGTTCGCGGCCTCGATCCCTTCATCCGGTGGAGCAATTATGCCTGCATATTCGACAGCGCGTTGCCGCATGGGCCTAGCTGGATGAGCTGGATTGCCATCCGTATGCTGACCGGCGATCGGGTCAAATTTATCGGTCTCGTGTTTGGCGTTGCCTTTTCCGCATTGCTCATCACCCAGCAGCTGACCATTTTCGTCAATCTGCTGATGCGCGGCGGCGTTGCGGTGACCCAGGTTGAAACCGCCGATGTGTGGGTGATGGATCGGTCGGGCAGGACTATCGACGCGACCCTGCCGATGCCAGTAACCGCGCTGGAGCGGGTGCGCGGTGTGCCGGGCGTCGAGTGGGCGGTGCCGATGATCCGTTCAGGCGCCACCGTTCGCACAGCGGAAGGCGAGCTGGAAACGGTGACCGTGATCGGCGTTGATGATGCAACCCTGATCGGGCTGCCGCGGACGATGGTAGCGGGCGCGCGCGAGGCGTTAGCTGCACCCGATGCGGTGTTCATCGACGATGTCGGCTCGCGCAAGCTGTTCCCCAACGGTGATGTCCTCGGAACACGGCTGGAACTGAATGACCAGCGGGCGGTGATCGGCGGGATCGTCGATGCGGTGCCGACGTTCACGGGCACGGTGATCCTCTACACCCGCTATTCCAACGCACTGAATTTTCTGCCGGGCACGCGCAACCGCTTGTCCTTTGTGTTGGTGCGGACTGGCGCTGGCGAAACAGCGCGCGGCGTCGCTGACCGGATCGAAGCGACAACCGGCCTGCGCGCCCGCACCCGCGAGCAGTTCGCGCGCGACGGCGTGGATTTCATCATCGAGAATACTGGCATCCCGATCAATTTCGGGATCACTGTCGCATTGGGGGTGGTGGTCGGGATCGCGATTGTTGGCCTGACCTTCAGCCTGTTCATCCGCGATAATATCAAACAATTCGGTGCGTTGAAGGCCATCGGCGTTACCAATAACTGGATACGCTGGATGGTCGCGGTGCAAGCGGGATTGGTCGGCCTGATCGGCTATGGCATCGGCCTCGGTCTGGCGACGATGTTCATCGCGCTGGGCAGCGCGAACAGTGATGCGTTCAAAGGGTTTTATATCCCGTGGCAGA
>JANOPV010000066.1:0-2504 GCA_031422035.1 Sphingomonas sp.
TTTGCCTTCGACCAGCTCGCTGCCTTTGGGAATGGTGGGGCTATAAGTGAGCCCGCGGTCGCCATTCAGCACCCATGCGCCTTCGGGCAGTTCTTCCAGCTGGTCGACGCGCTGGCCGCCATATTCGATGATCGTGCCGCGCAAAGCGGGGATAAGGTTGATGGTGCCTTGCGGGTCGGCTTCCTTCACCATGCCCGTGAATTTCGCTGCGCCATCGCGCGGGATGTCGAGGACGAAAAAGCTTGGCGCGCGTTCGGGGACGCTGTTTTTGATCTCGTTGTTGATGCTGGTTTGGATGGCCGCCAGCGTGACGAACAAGGTCAGGCCAAGCCCCAATGCCACCACCAAAGCCTGTGTCTGCGCGCCGGGGCGGTGCAGGTTGGCGAGAGCAAGGCGTGGCAGGGGAGCCGTGGGGCGGGGCAGGCGGATCGCGATGAAGCGAAGCAGGAAGGCTATTCCGGTGAGGAGGAGCAATAGCCCGAATGCAGCGCCGATAAACGAGAGCGAGAACATCGGTTCGCGCGCGGTTACGACTGCGAGCGCCACGATGGCTGCGATGGCGGCGACCACGCAGATTGTACTGCGCTTATCAATACGGCTGTCGCCCTCGACAATGGCGCGAAACAGCCCAGCGGCCGGGACCGTACGTGCACGCGCCAGCGGCGGCAGGGCAAAGGCGAGCGCAATCAGCAGGCCGTAAATCGCGCTAACTGCCAAGGGCAGCGGGTGGAGGTTGAAACCTGGCGCGACGGGCAATATGTCGCCCGCGACCCAGCCAATCGCCAGCGGCATGACGCTGCCGACCGCAAGACCGACGATTATCGCCGCAGAAGCCACTGTGAGGATTTGCAGCATATAGATGCGGAAAATGGTCTGGCTGTCGGCGCCAGTGACTTTCAATGTGGCGATGCTCGCGCGCTTGCTGGCAAGATAGCTGCCGACGCCGTTGCCGACGCCGATGCCCGCAATCACCAATGCGGCGAGGCCGACCAGGGTCAGGAACTGCCCCATCCGTTCGATAAACCGCCGCGTTCCCGGCGCGCCATTCGAGCGGTCGGTGATGTCCCACCCTGCCGAGGGGAATTGCGCCTCAAGTGCCTTGGCGACGGCGGCGGCGTCCTGTTGCGCTCCAAGCTTGATGCGGTATTTTGCTTCATACATGCTGCCGGGCTGGATCAGTCCGGTGTCCGGGAGTGATGCGGTGTTGATGATTGCGACTGGACCCAGCGTGAAACCTTCACCCAAACGGTCGGGCTCTTCGGCGATAATTCCGGCAACTTTGAAGGTCGCTTCACCAAAGCGGACAGTGCCGCCGGTTTCGATTTCGAGCCGTTCGGACAGGGTCGGACCGACGTAGATTTCACCTTTCGCGGGGGCTTTAACGGTGCCGCCACCGCGCAACGTGAGCGCGCCATAATGCGGGTAAACGCCATCAATGGCCTTCAGCTCGGCGAGCAGGCTGTCGTTACCAATCGCCATGGCCCTAAGACGGACGGTTTCGGATACCGACCCCGTTTTACGCATCGCGGCCATCTCGGCTTCGCTCGCCTCGCGTTGGGCAATGCCGATTTCGATGTCTCCGCCCAATATCGTCTGCCCGCGCCGCGAGAGTTCATCGGCGATACCGGCGGTCAGGCTGCCAATCGCGGCCAAGGTCGCGACACCCAGAAACAGACAGATCGCAAGCAGCCGCAACCCGCGTATCCGCGCTGAGAGGTCGCGGCGGGATATGCGCCAGATGGCCGCGAGCGGGAGGCTCATCAAATCCTCCCCGGACCGGGGAGGAATTGGCTATGGACGCTCAAGCTACGCTCTCCACAACATGACCATCGTGCATAGTAATTATCCGGTCGCATTTCTTCGCGAGGTCGGGGTCATGCGTAATGATGAGGAGTGTGGCACCCAACGCGGCGCGGCGTTCGAACAAGAGGTCGATGATGGAGGTGCCGGTCGAACCGTCGAGATTGCCCGTTGGCTCGTCAGCAAAAATAATCTTCGGCGCTGCGGCCATAGCGCGGGCGATGGCGACACGCTGCTGCTCGCCGCCCGAAAGCTGCGAAGGATAATGGGTCAGGCGATGGCCAAGGCCGACAGCCTCCAGCTCAGCCTTGGCGCGACCGAACGGGTCATCAATCCCAGCCAGTTCCATCGGGATCGCGACATTTTCAAGCGCGGTCATTGTCGGCAACAAATGGAAGGCCTGTAAAACAATGCCGATCCGCCCACGCCGCGCGCGCGCCAGTTCATCCTCGTCGAGCTTGGTAAAATCGAGACCGTCGACCAGCACCGTCCCGCCGCTCGCCTGCTCCAACCCGGCCAACACTGCCATCAGCGAAGACTTCCCCGATCCCGATGGGCCAAGCAACGCAACGCTGCTGTCATAAGGCACTTCAAGGTCCACCCCGCGCAAAATCGATACTTCGGCATCGTTCGAACCAAGGCTTAGGGTGACATTTGCCGCGCGGATTGCCATATCCGCATGTGAGTTGACCGGAGCGTGCAAG
>JANOPV010000067.1:0-6412 GCA_031422035.1 Sphingomonas sp.
GGTCGCCAATGCCGTCGCCATCACTATCCTGAAAACTGCGGGGATAGACCTGATAAATTACCGCGCCATGCCACCATGGGCGGGCAGCTGCCGCCGCCGGTGCGGTGCTATCATCAGCAAGGAAACGAGGGTTGGACGACACGATTATCAGGCCTGCTCTGCTTAACTATTGGGTGATGCGGCCCACAGGCAATAGCCCAAGGGACCGATGTGGATTTCGACGCTGCCCGGGGCGACGACCCGTACCGAACAGTTGCCGGTGAGCGGCGACCAGTTCTGGCTAACCGCGTCAACCACCACCCGGTGGCGCACCGCCGTCATGCTGGTGTTCATCGCAAATAACAATTCGCCATGACCGTCCAATTTGCGTGAAAAGGTGAGCAGGCCCGGCCCGGCGCCGCCATGCCGCATCACCGTCTGGCCGCGCCGCAATTGGGGGTGCGCAGCACGCAACCGGGCAAGCTCAGCGATCTGCCGATATAGCGGATGTTGCGGGTCAAACTGGCTGGCGGCATGGGTCCGGTCGGTGCCGATCAGGTCATTGTCGAGGTAGCGCGCGGTTCGGCTGGGGAACAAGGTCTCACGCGCGTCCTGATCGCCGCCGTCACTGACAAGGCCTTGCTCATCGCCGTAGTAGATGGTCGGTGAGCCGCGACTGGCGAACATCATCGCATTGCCTAGCATCACCCGCTGCAACAATTCGTCCTGACTGATCGTCGGGCGGCGCGCCCGGATCAGGCCGGAAAACCGTCCCATATCATGATTGCCAGTAAAGGTCGGCAGGCCCAGCGCTGCCGTCGGCCCGCCCTCATACAGCCAGTCGCCTTCAAATAAGCGGTCGGCAAGGTCGGTGGGTGCGTCCGCCGCCAGCAACTGCGTCAAGAGCGCCTGATACGAGAAATCGAGCAACGCCGGAAAGCCATCACGCCGACTGAACACCGCCAGCGCCCCAGGGTCGACGCCCTCACGGAACACCTCACAAAAGATATGAAAATTGGGGATGCCGCGTGCTGCCGCGCGCTGTTGGATGGCGGGCACAAACCGTTGCCAGAATTCAGGGTTCACATGGCGCGCGGTATCGATGCGAAAGCCGTCGATGCCGAACCGGTCGATCCAGCTGGCATAGATGTCGATAAACCCGTCAACCACGCGTGGATGCTCTGTCATCAGGCCGTCGAGCCCGACAAAATCGCCATAGAGATTGCTCTCACCGCGCCAATTGCTGTCGCCGCGATTATGATAATAACGTGGGTCGTTAAGCCAGGCGGGCACCTTCACCTCGCGCTCGGCTTCGGGCACATAGACCGAATAGGCCCAGTCCGTGTCGGTCAGCCTGGCAAAATTTTCTGCAGTCTGGATATGATCGCCCAAAAACCCGTCATTGATCGGCGCATTATCACGCGCGCGAATGCGATAGGGAAAATCGGCAATGCTGCGATAGGCGCAGCTTGACGTCGGGCATTCGCGATACTGAATGACGTCAGCGGTGTGGTTGGTGATGATGTCCATATAGACCTTCATCCCGCGCGCATGGGCCGCGTCGACAAAGGCCCGGAACTCGGCTTCAGTGCCGAAATGCGGGTCGATGGTGGTGAAATCCGTTACCCAATAGCCGTGATAGCCAGCGGTTTCGGCTCCCGGCGCGCCCTGCACCGCCTTGTTGCGGAACACCGGGGCAAACCAGATCGCAGTTACGCCGAGGCCCTGGATATAGTCCAGTTGCCGCGTCAGCCCGGCGAGGTCGCCGCCCTGGTAAAAGCCCTTGTCCGCCGGGTCGAACCCATGTTGCAGTCGCCCGCCGCGAATGCCGCCGCGATCATTGGCTGGATTGGCATTGTCGAACCGGTCCGGCAAAACGAAATAGATCGTCTCGTCAGCTGGCAGCCGCTGGCGCAACGCGCTGAGCGCTGGTGAGGCCGGAGCAGCCGCACCGACAGGTCTAGGTGCCTGCGCTGTGGCACATCCGGCCGCAACAACAGCGCCAAGGGTGACGGCGGCGATCATTGAGCGCATCTTCATGCAGCGGCTCCTTGCAGGGATTGGTGGTCCAGAAACTCGGCATAGGGCGGCATCGCAGCGGTACTGGATGCAACCGATTTTCGCGTCATCGCCAGAAACTCGCTTAGCTGTACCGCGCTCAGCTGATCAGCGAGCGGATGGTGGTGTGCGGGCATGATCCCCTGTCCGATCAGCACCTGTTGCCAGGCGAGCTCGGTGAATAAATCTCGCTCAGACCGGTCGATCCGCCCGCCAGCGCGGAACAGCGCGATCCGTTGCGCCAGCCCGTCCGGCAGCGGTTCGGCACGGCGCTCAGCCCAGAACAGCTCATCGCGGCCATTGGCCCAATAATGGAGGATGATGAAATCGCGGATGCGCTCAATTTCCGCCGCCGCATCATCGTTAAACGCGGCGCGCTCGGCGTCGCTCGGTTGCGCCGATGGCAGCCGCTGCAACAGCCGCTCGATCCCGGTCTGGATCATATGGATGCTGGTCGATTCCAGTGGCTCCAGAAACCCGCTCGATAGGCCGATGGCGACGACGTTGTGGGCCCACACCGCCTTGCGCCGCCCCGCCGTGAAACGCAGCTGGCGTGGCTCGGCCAGCGCCTTGCCCGGCAAATTCGCGAGCAATAGCTCAGCCGCTTGGTCGTCCGACATATGGGTCGATGCATAAACATGGCCGTTGCCGACGCGGTGGGTAAGGGGGATTTGCCACTGCCATCCCGCCGCGCGCGCAATCGCCCGCGTATAGGGCCGCACTGGGCCGTCATTGTTACTCGGCACCGCCAGCGCCCGGTCGCACGGCAACCAGCGCGACCAATCAGTATAGCCCGCGCCCAGCTCCTGCTCGATCAGCAACCCACGAAAGCCCGAGCAATCGATGAACAGGTCGCCCGCAACTGCACTGCTATCGGCCAGACGGACGGCGCTGATGTCGCCGCTCTCGCTGTTACGCTCCGCTCCGGCGATCATGCCCTCGATCCGGCTTACCCCGCGCTCTTCGGCGAACGCGCGCAAATAGGCGGCATAGAGACCGGCGTCGAAGTGGAAGGCATAAGCATGCGCGCCCGCTGGTGCAGGCTTGGCCGGATCAGGATGACGAAACCGGTTGGCATAGCCCGCCTGCGCCGCCACGCTATACGCATCGAGATTATCCTCTGCGGCACTGCGTCCACGCAACCAATATTGGTAGAAGGGCAACAGGCCCAGGTCCCGACCGACACCGCCGAACGCGTGCATGTAGCGATGCGTAGGCGTCCGCCACCCTTCAAACGCAATGCCCAGTTTGAAGGTGCCATTAGTCGCCCGCAGAAACTCGCCTTCATCGAGGCCGAGCGAGCGATTAAAATGGTGTATCTGCGGGATCGTCGCTTCGCCGACGCCAACCGTACCGATGGCATCGGATTCAATCAGCCTAATCTGCCAGCCGCCATCTGGTGCGCCACCCAGAAACCGGGCAAGCGCAGCAGCCGTCATCCACCCGGCGGTGCCACCGCCGACGATAATGATAGTGCGGGTCGATGCCTGTTCCATATGCGCTCCACCACCCCGTTCATGCCACCCTGTTGATCCCGCCGGTCGTTGCATAACGCAGAACCAGCGGGATCATGGTGCGACCCGACAGGATTTAGAAGCGGAACGTGAACCCGCCGAGGAACCGGCGACCGTAGCTCTGGTAATCGAGCACTGACAGCGGGTCAGCGGTGGTCACCACAGCGGCGAAACGCGTGTCGGTCAAATTCTGCCCCTGAAGGTAGAGTGACAGACCATGCAGCGCGCTGCCCTCTTGGAAATCATAGCCGATCTGTGCGTCGATGATGGTTTCCGGCAATGCCTGCCGCCGCGTCGGTGAACCGCCGAAGCCGGTGAAATCACCAAGGAAGGTTGAGCGATAGCGCACCGATCCACGAGCGTTGAAACCGGCACGCTCGAAATAGGCCGTGCCACTGGCGACCCAGCGCGAATAGCCGGGGATGGTGGTGCGATTGCCGCTGGCATCATCGACCCGGCTTTCGGTGTAGCCGACACCGCCGGTCACGCCAAAGCCGTCCAGCGCGCTGACCAGATTGCCGAGTGGCAGGGTAACCGCGACCTCCGCGCCATAGAGACTGCCGCCGCCAGTGTTGATCGGCGCGTCGAGCGTGCCGATCGTCGTGGCTGCGACTTGACCCACTGGCAGTGGGAAGCCGGCATAATCAAAGGACGTCCGCCCGTTGAAAATGAAGCTCTTAATGTCCTTGTAGAACAGCTGGAGCGCCACGACGCCGCCGCGACCGAAATATTGCTCGATGTTGAGATCAACGGCATTGGCGCGATAGGGGCGGAGGAACGGATTGCCGCCGCCGCCGCGGATGATCCCGCCGGGTACGCTGTTGTCGACGCCATAACCCAGCGACACGCGGGTATCATCCAGCCGTGGCCGCATGATCTGCCGCGATGCTGCGAAACGGATAACCGTGTCGCTCTCAAGCCGCAGCGCCAGGTTGAGGCTAGGCAGCACGTCCCAATAATTGTCACCAAAAGTGCGCAATTGCGGACCCGTCGGGGTGTTGATGAAGCCGGTCGAGCTTTGTTCGGTGTTGATTGCCTGCACACCGAAATTACCGGTCAGCGTGCCTGCGCCCAACTCAGCTTCGATGTTGAATTGCAAATAGGCGGTCATCAGGTCTTCGTTGACCGTATAGCCCTTGCTCAGCACATCGAATGCCGCACCCGGGCCAGACGCAATCCGTTGTTCCAGCACCAGAATGCCGTCACGGATCAGATCGCGCGCGTCATAGCTGAGCACCGGTCCAAGGCCGAGATAGGTGAGGTCGGTGGCGCGCAATTGGTACTGCGATGGCAGCGACCGCTGCAATGCACCGCCCGGCAGGCGGACAAAGGCTTCGTCCGGGGTCAGCGACTTTTCACGGGTCGTATAGTTCAGACCAAACTGCACCGAGCTCAGGAAGCTATTTTCAAATTCGCGTTCGACTTCGGTACGGAACTGGAACAATTCGTCGGCGACGATGCGATTATTGGAATAGCCCGCCTGCGGCACCGTGCCGCCGCCCCAGCCGAGCGGATCGGTAAGGAAAATGCGCGTTGGGTCCGAATAATTCAGCGATGGGCTGAAGAACGTGCCGGTCTCGGTAGAGCGAAAACCGATAGTTGCCGCCGCCCCGTTGCCAGTGTCATCGCCATTGAACCCGGTGCCTGCATAGGATTCAAGGCTCAGCTCAGTGCGATCGGTCCGTGAATAACCAATGTCGCCGGTGAAGTTCCAGCCGTCGTCACCGGTGTATCGCCCATTAAGCCCAAAGGAGTAGAGGTCGGCCTGCCGTTCAAAAATATCGTTGCGGATCACGCCGCGGACATTGTTAAACGTGCCTCCAACAGCCCGGCCATTTTCAATGGTCCGGCCGGTCGGCGAGAATGACGTTCCGAATGCCCCGAAGCCCAGCGGCAATTCGATGCCGCGCTTGAACTGCTCATCTTCAAAATGGCTGTAAAAGGCGTCAACCGTCAGGCGGAATTCCGGCGCGGGTTCCCACTGCAACGTGCCGTTAAACGCCAGTCGCTCGAGCGTGGTCGACGTGACATAGGATTTGGACCCGCCAATGACGAATGGATTGGCTGCTGTCCCGCCGCCGGCATAGCCCCAGGCGTTAAACTCTTGGTTCTGATACGGCTCGTTCACATAGGATGCGGACAGCGCGATGCCGACAGTATCATCAGCAAACTGATCAACATATGTGCCATTGACCCGGTAACCATATTGCGACGATCCGGCGTTCAACGCGCCAATGTCTGCATAGCTGCCACGTGCGCCAATCGCCAAAATCCGGTCGTTGGTTTCCAGCGGGCGGATGGTGCGAATGTCGACCGTTCCGACCAGGCCCTGGCCGACTAAATCAGCCGTGGGCGATTTGAACACGTCAACGCGGCTGACGATTTCCGATGGATATTGGTCAAACTCAACCGAGCGGTTGTCGCTGGTCGTCGTCTGTTCGCGACCGTTCAGCAGGGTCTGAGAGAAATCTGGGCCGAACCCGCGAATGGCAATCACACTGGCGCGACCATTGTTGCGCTGTGATGTCAGGCCGGGCAGGCGGGCGATGGCTTCACCGATGGAGGCGTCGGGCAACCGGCCAATATCTTCGGCGCTGACCGATTCAACGATCTGGTCGGCATCACGCTTTACTTCGACGGCATTTTCCAACGCAGACGCATAGCCGGTGACGACAATGTCTTCGTCTTCGGTTGGCGGCGTGGCTTCCTGCGCAAAGGCAGTGGCGGAAAATGTCATCGCGGCGGCCAGCGACAAAGCGCTGGCGGTGCGCACGAGGCGCGCGTGATGGACGGTGCGATTGCGAGTCATGATCTTCTCCCGTTGACCCCTCTGCCCCCCGCGCTGGATGTATTTCAGTCAC
>JANOPV010000068.1:0-1858 GCA_031422035.1 Sphingomonas sp.
GTTGTCCACCGCGATGAAGTCGGTAGGCGAGGTGATGGCGATTGGCCGCAATATTCACGAGAGTATGCAAAAGGCACTGCGTGGGCTGGAGACGGGGCTTTCGGGCTTCAACTATGTCGATGCGCTCAAGGGTGCGTCAAAGGACGAGCTATCCGCCGAACTGAGCCGTGCGACGCCCGACCGGCTGCTGGTCGCGGCGCAGGCACTGCGCGAGGGCATAAGCGTTGCCGAAATCCACGCGATCGCGAAGTTCGACCCGTGGTTTTTGGAGCGGCTCGAGGAAATCATCGCCGAAGAAACCGCGATCAAAACGAACGGCCTGCCCAATGGCCCCGAAGCGCTGCGCCGCCTGAAAGCAATGGGTTTTTCGGACAAGCGTCTGGCGTTTCTCGCGGTCGAATCGCTCAATATGCGCCCCGGCATGGGAACCGCCGTTCGCCACGGTTCGGGCATTGCGATGCAGGCCGCCCGCGCGATGGCTGGCGCGGTCACCGAAGACGAAGTCCGCGCGCTTCGCCACAAATTGGGCGTGCGTCCGGTGTTCAAGCGCATCGACACCTGCGCCGCCGAATTCGAGGCGAAAACGCCGTATATGTATTCGACCTATGAGGCCCCGAGTTTCGGCACGCCCGAATGCGAGAGCCAGCCCACCGACCGCGAGAAGATCGTCATCCTTGGCGGCGGGCCAAACCGGATCGGGCAGGGGATCGAATTCGACTATTGCTGCGTCCATGCCTGCTTTGCACTGGCAGACGCAGGTTACGAGACGATCATGGTCAACTGCAACCCGGAGACGGTTTCGACCGATTATGACACGTCGGACCGGCTCTATTTTGAACCGCTGACCGCCGAGGATGTGCTCGAAATCCTGCATGTCGAGCAACAGAATGGCACGTTGAAGGGCGTCATTGTCCAGTTCGGCGGGCAGACGCCGCTCAATCTGGCAAAGGCCCTTGAGAAAGCGGGCATACCGATCCTTGGCACCTCGCCCGACGCGATTGACTTGGCCGAAGACCGCGAACGTTTTGCCGCGCTCATCAACAAATTGAAGCTCAAGCAGCCTGAAAACGGCATCGCCCGTAGCCGTGAGGAGGCAATCGCGGTCGCCGACAAGATCGGATATCCCGTCTTGATGCGGCCATCCTACGTGCTCGGCGGGCGGGCGATGGAAATCGTCGATACGCAGTCGCAGCTCGAAAACTACATCCAGACCGCAGTGATCGTCTCGGGCGACTCGCCCGTGCTGATCGACAGTTACTTGCGCGATGCCATTGAAGTCGATGTCGACGCAATCTGCGACGGCGACGATGTGGTGGTCGCGGGCATTCTTCAGCATATCGAGGAAGCGGGCGTCCACTCAGGCGATTCAGCCTGCACCATCCCGCCTTACAGCCTGCCTGCCGACATCATCGCCGAAATTCGCCGTCAGGCCGAGTTGCTTGCGTTCAATCTCCGTGTTTGCGGCCTGATGAACATCCAGTTCGCGGTCAAAGACGGTGAGGTCTACCTCATCGAGGTCAATCCGCGCGCCAGCCGCACCGTGCCGTTCGTCGCCAAAGCCATCGGCGCGCCAATCGCCAAGATCGCCGCGCGCGTCATGGCTGGTGAGAAGTTGAAAGACCTGCCGCCAATCAATCTCGACATCGACTATATCGCGGTCAAGGAAGCGGTTTTCCCCTTCGACCGTTTCCCCGGCGTCGATCCGGTGCTTTCCCCCGAAATGAAATCCACCGGCGAAGTCATGGGCATCGACCGCGATTTCGCCACGGCCTTTGCCAAATCGCAAATTGGTGCGCGCATGCCGCCGCCGATGTCGGGCAAGCTGTTCGTGTCGGTCAAAGACAGCGATAAACCCGTC
>JANOPV010000069.1:0-4152 GCA_031422035.1 Sphingomonas sp.
TATATGGGCGCTGGGGATCGGGAGCATGATTGAAGATAAACAAGCGCCTGCAACAAATATCATGGTTGGGTTGTTCGGCCCTGATTGGCTCGAAGAACGTACGGATAATGATGAACTTTCAAACCTTTACGGCATAAGAATTGTCACTGAGCGTGCGCCTTTTATGGTCAATGCGGCAACATTTGGACGTGCTCTTTCCGTATATTGTCGTTATTTCAAATGTAAGTTGGAACCCTTCTCGGGAGAATTGCCAGAGGGCTGGGGCGGATGCGGCAATGAAGGGAGCTACTTCAACTACGCTCCAGAAAATGGAGAAGCGCGGATTTTGGACATCCATATTCAAAGAGGGGATGAGGCTGTTTGCCCAAAGCAGAATTTGAGTTTTCCGCTTTTTGATAGCGATATTATTACTATTGGTGTGATCTACGTTTGTTGAAGAAGGGCAATGCGTTTGTGATTTCAGATAACAGAAGAAGCAGGAAATTACGCAGAAGTTACGGTAAATTACGGTGATGGTGCACTCAATACACCTCCTCCTGCATGTCACCCGAGACCACGAACATGATTAGCCAACTGGGAATTACGGTGCCAGTTTACTAAATACCCTTAATCCCTCACCTCCGCTGAACCCCCCCATATACCCCAGCCACCCGCGCCGGATCATCGGCATCGGTCACGCACAATATGTGCACCCCATCCGCCGCCACCCACGCGGCCAGGCCTTCGACTTTGACCAGCGGCTCCAGCGGTTCGACGCCGAGCACATTAAACGCCGCGTCCAGTTCCACGATCGCCGCGCCGCGCAGCGCGCCGTCGGCGGTGCTGTCTGCCGTGGCTTCGGCGACGGCGGAGAGGAGGATGTGGCCGCCATGTGGCCCGCCCCGGTCGATCCGGCACGCATCGGTGACCGTCAGCGGCACGCCATCGCACATCGGCAGCCGCAATTCGGCGCACAACGTCGCCGCCACCGGCCCGCCCGCCAGCACGGCGGCGAGCGACACTGCCAGTATCTGTGACGCCGGGTTCGTCATGGTCCCGCGATTGAACAGCAGCAGCCGGTCATCGTCCAGCACCGCCCCCTCCAGATTGATGTGCGGCACCAGCGGGGCCAGCGCGGCGAACAGCGGCGTGAGGTCGATCAGGCGCACGCCCCCCTCGCCGCCCGCCCCGCTGCCCCCCTCGCCGCCCGCCCCGCCGCCTGCCGCACCCGCTACATCAGCCAGATCGATGATCGCCCCACGCATCCGCCGCGCGGTCGATCCCGAACCCATCGCCAGCAACCGGTGCCCCGCCGCCCCGCTTGACGTCCCCGCTCCCGCCGCCGCCCCGCCCGGCAGCGCCAGCAATATCTCAAAATCCGGCTTCACCCGTTTGCGCGCCGCCGCATCCCTGGGCAGATCACCCGGTATCAGCGGGATCAGCCGCCCTGGCGCCGCATCCCCAAGCGCAAATAGCGCCAGGCAGTGCGCATCATCGGCGACCACGCACAACAAATCGCCCATCCGCACCAACCCGCTCGCCGCCGATAAAAAGCGATGCCCGGACGCCAGCGGCGCTGCGACCGTCAAATCACGTATATGGGTCAGCTGCATAAGCTAGCCTTAATGGACCGTCCCCTGCATGGCGAGCGCCCGATGGTCGGCCTGCCGCCCCGCCCCCTTCGCCTCCACACCCCCGACCCCGCCTTGCAACCCCGCCCGCACACAGGCACATGGTCGTCATGACGCCCAGTTTCATGATGATCGACGATTTCCTGGCCAATCCCGATGATGCGCGGGCGGCGGCGTTGCGGCTGACTTATGATCCGGCGTTCAAACAGGGCAATTATCCGGGGCTATTATCTGACCGGCCACTGCCGATTGCCGGGCTGGACGCGCGAATTTCAGCGCTGGCGGGCACGCCCCTGATCCCGGCAGAGGGCGCCACCCACGGCCATTGCCGGCTGACCCTGCGCGGTGATCGCGGGCTCACCGGTGTGCATATCGACCCATGTTTTTATTCGGGGATCCTGTTCCTCAGTCGGCCGGAGGATTGCCGCGGCGGCACCCATTTTTTCCGCCACCGCCGCACTGGGCTGGAGCGGATTCCGCGCGACGCGCCCGCGATCCGCGCGGCGGGCTATGCTGATATTAACCGGCTGATCGAAGAGGTCGTCAATCAGGACAGCAGCAAGCCATCGCGCTGGGAAAAGACCTTCACCGCCCCGATGCGCTATAATCGGTTGATCCTGTTCAATCCGTGGCTGTTCCATGATGCCGCCCCGGCCTTTGGCGATCGCGCCGATAACGGTCGGCTCGTGATGCTGCTGTTTTTTGGCGCGGGACCGCCGGGCCTGAAGGCAGCGCCCGTATGACGCCGCGCGCCCTGCTGGCCGACACTGCGCTGTCCGATGCAGCGGTCAGCGAGATCATTGAGATGGCATTGTCCGACCATGTCAGCTTTGCGGTCATCGCGGCGCAATATGGTCTGGATGCCAACGGGGTCAAGGCGCTGATGCGATCCAATTTGAAACCCGGCAGCTATCGCGCGTGGCGCAAACGGGTGCGTGATTTTGGTGATCGGCGCGAGCATTATAAATAGCGGACGGCGGGGCGATGCCCAGTTCTTGATGGCCAGGAATTTGCCGTGCGCATCGCCCTGCCCAATGCGGCCAGTGACAAGCCACCCGCACTCGCTTACCGTCTTGCCATGCAACACATTACCACCCTTGCCTTCGGCGCTGCCCTCGCCATTGCCGTCGGCGGCGGCCTCGTCACTGCGTGCGGGGAAGCAGCTCCGGCGGGCGCCGATCCTGCGGCGGCCGAAGCCATAGCGGCCAACGACCGCACGCCGGTCTCCATCCAGCTCGCCTTCACCCATTTCAGCAGTGACAGCGTATCGGTCAGCGTCGATGGTCAGGTTGTGCTAACCCAAGCGGTAACGGTCGCGGCGGAGAATGCGCGCAGCGGCATTGCCGGGTTCGCGCAGATCACCATGCCGCGCTGTTCAGACCTGATGGTGCGGTCGCGCGGACAGCAGCTGACCCAGCGCCTGTGCCTGAATGCGGACACGCTCAGCCTGACTGTCGACGGCACCGCACCGCTCACCATCACCCAGGTCCCGGCGTTACAGGGGATTGATTGAGGCCGGTTGCGCCACCGCCGCCCGTCGCCCCTCTTCCCCGGTTAACTCTTGATATTGTCCAATCCGCGGACCACGCCGGCCTTTTGCGATGGTTGCGAGGCATTGCCCTTGGGGGCTTTTTCGGCCTTGGGTTTGCGGGTTTCGCGGCTCGATTTCTTCTGTGACTTCGCCATGAGGCATCCTTTGCGGGAGGGGGTCGTCGCGTCACCCTAGCGCATCGTCGGCAAAGCGCCGCACAAATATGTCGGCGGCTGACTGGTGCGGACCTCTGCGCCTGTGATTTTCAACCTGAAGCGCTGTGCGGTCTGCAGACACCGACTATCACGCTGCGGGCCACAGCCGCGCCGGATCAATGCCCATCGCCCCTGCAAAGAGCCGGGCATAAGCGGCCAGCATCGCGCCTTCATCAAAGGTTGCAGCGGCATGGGCAGCATTGGCTGCGCCGATCCGCGCCCGCAGGTCGGCATCGGTGACCAGAGCGGACAGCGCGGCGGTAAACGCAGACTCGTCGGGCGCGACGAATGGCCGGTTGGCAGGGGCGACCATATTCGCAACATCGCCAACATCCATGCTGACCGCTGGCTTGCCCGCCGCCATCGCCTCAATGAGCGAAATCGGGGCCTGCTCGCTATCCGACGACAGCGCGAAAATGTCAAAATGGCCGACGACCGCCGCCGGGGCGGGCAGGAAACCGGGCATGAGCAAACGGTCGGTGATGCCGCACCGTGCTGCCTCAGCCAGGATCGCGCCGCGCTCCGGCCCCTCACCCACAATCACCAGCCGGACATGCGGCGGCTGCGCCGCGACCGCGCGAACCAGCCGCGGCAGGTTCTTCACTTGGCGCAAACCAGCAAGTGTTCCGACCAAAATGTCGCCAGAACGCCGCACAAAGCCGGGAAGTGAGTCCGGCGGCGGCGGGGCGGTATAGGCCGCCATGTCGATGCCATTGGGGATCAGATGCGTGCGCGCGGCCTGCCCCCAGACATCCCGCGCGATGGTCGCCAATCGTTGCGACGGGACCACCAGCGC
>JANOPV010000070.1:0-4281 GCA_031422035.1 Sphingomonas sp.
GCGGAGGCGTTCATTGCGACCTTTGCCCACCTCTATCCGCCCGAGCATCTTCAGCAGCACCTATCCGACTGGATGCCGCCGGCGAAATGTGCGACGCAGATCGCGGACTCTGCGTGGCCGATGATGCTGTGGCGCGACGATGCCGGGCTGTCCGGCTATGCCAAGCTGGGACCGATCGATTTTGCGCTGCCCGCCGATTATGGTGATGCGGCGGACACGATTGAGCTGCACCATCTCTACATGCTCGACCGGGCCAAGGGCAGCGGCGCGGCACAGGCGCTGATGAGCTGGGCCATCGATCATGCGCGGGACGCGGGCTTTGCGCGCATGGTGCTGTCGGTATTCATCGACAACCACCGGGCACAGGCTTTTTATAAGCGCTACGGCTTCGTTGAGATTGGCAAAAACCCCTATGTGGTTGGCGATACGGTTGATGATGACCGCATCTGGATGCTGCGCCTGTGACGGTGGGTTTGCCACCTGTCATTCGGTCGACCGTGCTGGCAGGCGTGCCGCATGGGTTTCTGACCCGGCGCGGCGGCGTCTCCACTGGGGCGCTCGCCAGCCTGAATTGTGGGATTGGCTCCGGCGACGACGCGCTGGCGATTGCTCGTAATCGCGCGCTGGCCCGCGACGCGGTGCTGCCCGGCGCGGCGCTGCTGGGTGTCTATCAGGTCCACGGCACGACCTGCGCGGTGGCCGAAGGTGCGTGGGATGAGGCGGACCGGCCGGAGGCGGACGCGCTGGTCACCAATCAGCCCAATGTCCTGCTAGGCATCGTGACCGCAGATTGCGTGCCGGTGCTGCTGGCCGATGTGGTGGCGGGCGTGGTCGGCGCGGCGCACGCCGGATGGAAGGGCGCGCTGGGCGGCGTCACCAATTCGACGATAGCGGCGATGGAGCGGCTGGGGGCGGAGCGCTCGCGGATCATTGCCGCCATTGGCCCGTGCATCGGGCGGGCGTCCTATGAAGTTGATGACGGGTTTCGCCGCCGCTTTGCTGAGGCTGATGCAGAGAATGACCGCTTCTTTGCCGATGGCCGCGCTGGTCATGCGCTGTTTGACATAGCCGCTTATGTCGCGGCGCGGCTAGCCGCCGTTGGGATTGGCAGGGTGGACATGATCGACCATGACACGTGCGGACAAGCGGACGATTATTTCAGCTATCGCCGCGCGACGCTGAACGGAGAAAATGGCTATGGTCGGCAGATCAGCGTGATTGGAGTGCCCGCATGACCCACCGCCATTTTGGCCTGATTGGCGGCGGGCTGTTGTTTGCGCTGATGCTGATGCTCCCCGCCCCAACCGGGATGGAGCCTGCAGCGTGGCGCGTCGCGGCGCTGGTGGTGCTGATGGCGGCGTGGTGGATGAGCGAGGCGATCCCGCTCACGGCAACCGCGCTGTTGCCGTTCATTCTGGTGCCGCTGTTCGGGGTGATGCCAGCGGGCGCCATCGCCAAGGAATATTATTCGCCGATCCTGTTCCTGCTGCTGGGCGGCGCATTTCTGGCGTTGGCGATTGAGCGAGTGGGCCTGCACCGGCGATTGGCACTGGCGATCCTGGGCATATCGCGGCCGAGCCCCACTGGGTTGCTCTTTGCATTTTTTGCGTCGACCGCGCTGCTCTCAATGTTCATCTCCAACACGTCGACCGCGCTCATCATGATGCCGATAGCGCTGGCGGTGCTGGCAGCGGGCGGTGTTGCAGAGGGGCGGACCGATGGCCTGGCGGGGGCATTGCCGATGGGTATCGCCTTTGCTGCCTCCATCGGCGGGCTGGGCACGCTGGTTGGATCGCCGACCAACGCCATCGCTGCGGGCCTCATCAACCGGCAGCTCGGTACCGAAATCGGCTTTCTCGACTGGGCGATGTACGGGGTGCCGGTGGTACTGTTGTCAGTGCCGATCGCGGTGTTGATCCTTGCCCGCGTGCAGCGCGTCAACGCCGATCCGTTCGATGGAGCCGCCGCTGCACGGGCGATTGGCAGTGCTGGTCCGTGGTCGAGCGCCGAGCTGCGGCTGGTGCCTTTGTTCCTCGCGGTGTTCACCGCCTGGGTCGCGCAACCGTGGATCGAGCCGCTATTGCCCGAAGGCGCGCTGACCGACGGGACGATTGCGGTGATTGGCGCGCTGGCGCTGTTCGTCATTCCCGATGGATCGGGCCGCCCGTTGCTGACGTGGAAAGAGGCGGACCGGGCCCCCTGGGGCGTCATCATGATGTTCGGCGGGGGGCTCGCGCTCGCGGCGGCGATCACGGAAAGCGGGCTGGCGACTTGGCTGGGCACGGCCCTCGAACCGCTCCAGACGGTTTCCCCGCTGATCATCGCGCTGACGTTGGTGGCGCTCATCATCGTCATTACCGAATTTGCGTCGAACGTCGCGGCGGCGAGCGGGATCATGCCGGTGGTCGCGGCGCTGATCGGCGCCACCGGTGTCGACCCGATCCTGCTCGCCATGCCCGCTGCGATGGCGGCGAGCTGGGGCTTCATGTTGCCATCGGGAACCGGGCCGAACGCGATTGCGTGGGCCACCGGACATATCGCGCTGCCGCGGATGTTGGCGGCTGGGCTGGCGCTCGATATTATCGGCGTGCCTTTGCTGGTGGGGACGATCTGGGCGGTGGCGGCGATAACCTAAAGCGGCAAAGGTTTCATTTGCAACCAAGGCGCGCTACCCCGCCGTCAACAATGAGGATGCAGCCATGACCGACGCTATTTTGTCCCCCGCCACCCCGCGCCGTAAACCCAAACCGTCGGTGGAGATGATCGGCAATCACCGATTGAACCCGGCGACACTGATGATGGGGTTCGGTTTTGATCCGGTGCTGTCCGAAGGCTCGCTCAAGCAGCCGATCTTTCTAACCTCAACCTTTGCGTTTGAGAGCGCGGCGGCAGGCAAGCGGCATTTTGAGGGGATTACCGGCAAGCGCCCCGGCGGCGCAGAGGGGCTGGTCTATTCGCGGTTCAACGGGCCGAATCAGGAGATATTGGAAGACCGGCTATCGATCTGGGAGGAGGCGGAGGACGCGCTGGTCTTCTCCAGCGGGATGTCCGCGATTGCGACGATGTTTCTGGCGCATATCGGACAGAATGATGTCATCGTCCATTCGGGCCCGCTTTATGCCGCGACCGAGACGATGGTAGCGCGCATCCTGTCGCGGTTCGGCGTCGGCTATGTCGATTATCCGGCTGAGGCGGAGCGGGCCGAGCTAGACGCGGTGCTGGTGCGGGCGAAAGCCATGGCGGCGGCGCAGGGTGGCCGGGTGGCGATGGTTTACCTCGAAAGCCCGGCCAATCCGACCAATGCATTGTGCGATGTCGAGGCAACGCGCGCGGCGGTTGATGCGGCCTGGCCCAATGCGGCGGAGCGCCCGCCCATCGCGATTGATAACACGTTTCTGGGGCCATTATGGTCAAAGCCCATTCGCCAGGGCGCGGACCTGGTGGTGTATAGCCTGACCAAATATGCCGGTGGTCACAGCGATCTCGTGGCGGGCGGCGTGCTCGGTGCGAAACGCTGGCTCGATCCGGTGCGCTCGATGCGCAATGTTATTGGCACCATTTGCGATCCTAACACGGCGTGGATGCTGTCGCGCAGCCTCGAAACGCTCGAATTACGGATGAGCCGGGCGGGTGAAAATGCAGTCAAGGTCTGTGCGTTCCTGCGTGACCATCCCAAGGTTGAGCATGTCGGCTATCTCGGATTCCTGCCCGAAGGATCGCAGCGCGACATTTATCAGCGGCATTGCACTGGGGCAGGCTCAACCTTTTCGCTCTATCTGAAGGGCGGCGAGGCGGAGGCGTTTGCGTTTCTCGACGCGCTGCGGATTGCCAAGCTCGCGGTCAGTCTGGGCGGGACCGAGACGCTGGCGTCGGCACCGGCGGCGATGACGCATCTGTCAGTGCCCGATGAGCGCAAGGCGGCATTAGGCATCACGCCCAATCTGGTGCGGATTTCGATTTGCATTGAGGATCCCGATGATCTGATCGCCGATTTTACGCAGGCGCTGGATGCGGTCTAGCGGCTTGTTTGGGATTTGAGGGGTTGCCCATGATTGCATTCTCCCGCACTCTGCGCGCTTCATGATCGCCCCCGCCGATTTCACGACTGAAGATGCTGACGACGGCCTGACGGTTCGGTTTACCGGGCGGTTGACACTGGCGCGTATCGCCGACCTGCCCGAGCGGCTAGGGGCGTTGCGGGCAGAGGTCGGGGCCGTCGGGAAAATTGACCTGTCGGCAGTCGAGCGGATCGACACGGTTGGTGCCTGGCTGGTGCAACGG
>JANOPV010000071.1:0-9246 GCA_031422035.1 Sphingomonas sp.
GGCGGGCGGCGCGGTCATGCTGTTCACCCCATAAATGGCGCTGTTGCTTGACCGCGCCCGCGCGCGAGCGACGAAACCGGTGGAAAGCGATGCGTGGGGCCGGGCCATCGACGCGCTGGGTGCCGCAGCTTCAGCCCACGGCATCTGGCTGCATCTGGGTTCCGCCCCGATTGCCGACCCTGCTCACGCGCCGCGCTGGGTGAATCGCAGCCACCTGATAGCCCCCAGCGGCGACATTATCGCGCATTACGACAAGCTGCATTTGTTCGACGTCCAGCTGGCCACCGGCGAAACCTGGCGCGAATCGAACAGCTATGCGCCCGGCGAGGCGATCGTCACGGTGGCAACGCCGCTTGGCCTCCTCGGTCTAACGATCTGCTACGACTTACGTTTTGGCGCGCTTTACGACCGACTGGGCACCATGGGGTGCGCCGCCATTGCCATTCCCGCCGCGTTCACTGTGACCACGGGGGAGGCCCACTGGCACGTACTGCATCGCGCCCGCGCTATCGAGCAAAGCTGTTTCATCATCGCCCCGGCGCAAACCGGGCACCATGCCGATGGCCGCCACACCTTCGGCCATTCGCTGGTGGTTGACCCCTGGGGCACCGTGCTGCTGGATATGGGGACGCCTGCCGGGCTGGCCTTCGCCGAGGTAGACGCTACTGCGATAGAACGCGTCCGCGCACAGCTGCCGACCCGTCAGCACCGCCGGTCATTGCCCGACTAACGGCCCAGCACGCAACTGCGAACGACGGTCAGCATGGGCTCAGAGGCGGCGACCGGCGTTTGAACTGCCCACAAACAAAAGGCCCGCCGGAATGAACCGACGGGCCTAATTGTTCGTTTCGCAAGCAGCCAGATTATGGGCTGGTTGGCGAATCATTGTTACCGTCGAACAGTTCGAGGGCACCAAAAATAAACAGGCCGAGGCCAAGCAGGCCGAGGATCCAAACCGAACCGCCGGCGCCTTCGCCCATCGATTCGCCGGTCACGTCGGTGTCAGCGCGAAGCGTCTGCGGGGAGGCCGAAGCAGCAACCGGAGCGGCCACTAGCGACGCGGCCGCGAGGGCTACAGTAGCTTTCTTAAGCAGTTTCATTGTCTTCTCCACTTTATCTTCGCTCGAATTTCTAAGAGCAGCCCTAGAACGAATAATTGCTTATTCGCCACCCTATCCAATGCTGCTCCGAGGCTTCTAGCGATTCACCATAAGCATTGCAACAAGCTTTTCAGCGGCAACTTGTTCCAACAGCAACAAAAACTGTCCGCTCGCCCGATGCGAAACACCGGTCACGTAGAGCCCTACATCCGACAGGTTACACAAACACTAACCGCGCATGACATTTTCAAGACGCTCCTCGATCACCGGATACCCTTGGTCCGCCGGGATCACGAGAAAGCGCTCGCCCGCTCGCCGCTCGATCCACGGGGAGATGATTTGCGGCGGGTGGCGCTCGGTGCAGGCTACCGCTTCGGCAAAGCTGGCATATTGCGTGAGCCGCTCCAGATTGCGCCGGGTCGGGAAGATCACATCAACCTCCCCGCGTTCAGCCATCGCCAGCGTTTCCGCAGCTGACGCCCAGAACAGCGCCGAATTTTCGGTCGCATCGACGCTCAGCGCGCCGTCCGCCGCCGATCCGCGCGCCAGATAAAAGCGCGTATCGAACCGCCGATGATTATTCAGGTTCGGGAGCCAGCGCGCAAATGGCACGACCGCGCCCAGATCAAGCGCCAACCCGTGCTGCTCAATCAGCGCCGAAAACATCGCGCCGCCATGCAGGTCGCGGCGCATCGCTATGATTGCATCGGCGGCCAGCGGACCATTGGCACTCCCCACCACCAGCCCGGTTTCCTCGATCGTCTCGCGGATCGCCGCCACCCGTCCGGCGGCATCCTCGGCGTCTAGACCGTCGCCTAGCCGCGCCGCCAGCACATGATCGTCGGCATCGACGCGCCCGCCAGGAAACACCACCGCACCGCCAGCAAAGGCCATGGCCTGCGACCGCCGCACCATCAGCAGCGACGGCGCGGCGTCGGCGGCCCGTTCATCAAACACGACCAACGTCGCCGCCGGGCGAGCGGGCGGCAAGTCGGGCGATTCGTCGCCTTCCATGATCTCATCTATCGGCGGAGCCATCGGCGCCTCTTGTATCCTTCGCGAGGCTGGGGCAAGTTTTCCACGCGGCGTCAGAGGAAATTGCATTGCTCCATGCCGCAGGGGGATGATGAGCCATGTCGGCAATGGAAATTATCGCGCTGGCGACCAGCTTCAGCCTCTTGTCCGGGTGGCGGCTCTATTTCAGCCTGTTTGCCACCGGCCTCGCCATGCGGTTTGAGCTGATTGACCTCCCTGCCCAGATGGCCTCGCTCGACATCCTCGCCAGCCCGTGGGTGTTGGCCGCAGCTGGCGTCGGCCTGATCGCCGAGTTTTTTGCCGACAAAATCGCCTGGCTCGACAGCGCGTGGGATACGATCCACAGCTTCATTCGCCCCGCTGGCGGCGCCCTGATCGCGCTAGCGATCATCGATCCTGGCACTGCGGAGTGGCAGATCGTCACTTTCTTGCTCGGCGGCGGCGCGGCTTTGCTCAGCCACGGGGTCAAATCCAGCACCCGCACCATCGTCAACGCGAGCCCGGAACCGTTCAGCAACGCCGTCGTCTCCGCCAGCGAAGATGTCGCCACCCTCGGCCTCGCCGCGCTCGCGCTCGCCAATCCGGTGATTGCGGCAGTGATTGCCGTGTGTATGCTCCTGGCGTCCGTCATCGCCCTGCTTGCTCTGCGGCGGCTGTTGCGTCGCCTGGTCAGTCAGGTCAGAGCATTGGGCACCGATCCCGCAGCAACCATTCAACCCATTATTCCGACCCTCCCGTAAAGGACGAATTGCCATGTCTGTCTTGATTCGAACCGCCGCCCTGATGCTTCTGATGGCCCCGGCCACACTGGCCGCGCAGCAACCTGCGCCCACGCCGCCACCGGCAACACCGGCCCCCGCCGCACAATATAGCACCGCGACGACCACTATCGGCGCGTTGATCGACAATCCGGTGACGCGCGCCGTGCTGGTGCGCCACCTGCCCGGCATCATCGAAAATCCCAATGTGGAACAAGCCAGGCCGCTGACCCTGCGCATGGCGCAGAGCTACGCACCGGAAATGCTGCCAACCGCGTTGCTCGATCTCATTGATCAGGATCTAGCAGCGTTACCAGTTGAACCGCCCGCGGGTTAACGCGATGCCACATAAGATAGGGGCACGCAGGCACCATCCCCCGCCGCTTCCGCTCGAAATTTTTTGGGAAATCGCCCCCGAAAGATTTCTGATTCCGAAAAATGGTGGAGCCTAGCGGAATCGAACCGCTGGCCTCGTCATTGCGAACGACGCGCTCTCCCAACTGAGCTAAGGCCCCAATAAGAGCGCGGCATAATCTTGCCGCAATGGCCTCTCAACGGATTTTTGGATGACGACAGCCAGCATCATCGCGGTCAGCGCGCGGCGCGGCCGTCATTTCAGCAAGACGCCACAGCCATCGATCCGGTTGCTCACCGGGCTCGGCGTCGAAGGCGACGGGCATATGGGTGAGCGGGTCAAGCACCGGTCGCGGGCGCGGTTCAACCCGATGCTGCCCAATCTGCGGCAGGTGCATCTGATCGACAGCGGCTTTATCGCGCGATGCGGGGCCTTGGGATTTTCCCTCGCTCCCGGCGATATTGGCGAGAATGTCCTCCTCGACGGGATCGACCTGATCGCTCTGCCTACTGATACGATGTTGCGGCTGGGCCAAGCTGGCGCAGTGGTCCGCATCACCGGCCTCCGCAATCCGTGCATCCAGATGGATCGGTTCATGCCCGGCCTGATGGCCGCCAGCTTGACGCGCAACGCCGCTGGCGACCTGATTCGGCTCAGCGGCGTGATGAGCGTGGTCGAAAACGGCGGCGAAGTGCTGCCGGGCGACAACGTGGCCGTCGATCTACCGCCACACCCCCACGCCCCACTCAAGCCCGCCTAGCTCCTCACCCCGCCAACGCCCCGGCAAACTCAGCATGCGCCAGAAACCGTTCGGCATCGAGCGCGGCCATGCAGCCCAAGCCCGCTGCCGTCACCGCCTGCCGATAGACTTTGTCCGCGACATCGCCCGCCGCGAATACGCCGGGGATGCCGGTGTCGACGCTGCCGGGCGCGACGATCAGATAGCCTTCGCCGTCCATCGGCAGTTTTCCGGCGAAAATCTCGGTCGATGGCTTGTGGCCGATGGCAACGAACGCGCCGTCGGTGGCGATATGGCTAGCCGCGCCCGTAACGGTATCGATCAAATCGACGCCGATCAGCCCCGCAACCCCTTCTCCCGCCACAAACCGCTCGACCTTCTGGTTCCACAGCATGCTGATCTTGGGATTGGCGTGCAGCCGGTCCTGCAAAATCTTTTCAGCGCGCAGGGTGTCGCGGCGGTGAATCAGGGTCACGTCATCGCTATGATTGGTCATATACAGCGCCTCTTCGACCGCCGTATTGCCGCCGCCGATAACGACCACTTTCTTGCCGCGATAGAAAAACCCGTCGCACGTCGCACAGGCCGACACACCCTTGCCGCCTAGCTCCGTCTCCCCGGGCACGCCCAGCCATTTCGCCTGCGCGCCCGTCGCGATCACCAAAGTGTCTGCCACATAGACATCGCCGCCATCGCCCACCGCACGGAACGGGCGGCTGCTCATATCGACATCGACAATCTGGTCCCAGATCATCCGGGTGCCGACATGCTCTGCCTGCGCCTGCATTTCCTCCATCAGCCACGGGCCCTGCACCGCGTCGCGAAAGCCGGGGTAATTTTCCACCTCTGTGGTGATCGTTAGCTGCCCGCCTGGCTGCATCCCCTGCACGACAATCGGGTTCATGCCCGCGCGCGCCGCATAAATTGCGGCAGTCAGGCCAGCGGGGCCGGAGCCGATGATGAGCATCCGGGTTTCGTGGGTGGTCGGCATCAAAAATCTTTCTAAAGCTGTTTTGAACCCGTCACCCCAGCGAAGGCTGGGGTCTATCTCGCCTGCCGGCTTGTCACGAAAGGCGCGATGGATGCCAGCCTTCGCTGGCATGATGAGTTGATAGGATCAATCTTGCAAATGGCGTTCGCGCACCCGCGCTACAAGTGGAATTCGGGCAATTCGACAAAGGCGTTACGCAGCGCATCGGACCAGGCGGACGATAATTTGGCGAAATTCTGGTCGCCCACCTCGATCCGCCGCTTGGTGGTGAACCGAAACTGGTCGCGGGCGATAACTGTTAGATCGAGCGGCATCCCCACGGACAGATTCGACCGGATCGTCGAATCCATCGACACCAGCGCTGCCTTTACCGCGTCCTCGATACTGGTATCGGCCTGGATCACCCGGTCAAGAATCGGCTTGCCATATTTATGCTCGCCAATCTGGAAATAGGGCGTGTCGCGGGTCGCCTCGATAAAATTACCCGCGGCATAGACCAGGAACACCCGCGGCCGTCCGCCAACCCGCTGCCCGGCAACGATCATCGACGATCCCGCCGAAATCCCCTGGTTGGTCATCGAACCATGATGCTCCAGCTGCATCTCGCGCATTGCCCCGCCGATCATTTCTGCGGCGCGATACAGCGAATGACAGTTCAGGATTGTTTCGACATCCTCCCCCGCCGCGGCCCGGTCGATCCGGCTGGCAATATGGCTGATAACCCCCTGGGTGATCGACAAATTGCCCGACGTCATCAGCGCAATCGCCCGCTCCCCCGGCACGTCCCAGGTGAACATTTTCTTGAAGCGCGAGATATTGTCGACCCCGGCATTGGTCCGGGTGTCGGAGAGCAACACCAGCCCCGCCTCGATATTGATCGCCACGCAATAGGTCATGGTGCGCTCTTGTCTCCCCGGCGCGTGCCGCCCGCAACGCTGGCGTCTCTCTAGCCCAGGGTGCGACAGGGGCAAGCATCAACACCGGCACCGGTGCTTATTGTTGCTGAGAGCCTGATTGCCACGCGCGGCTGTTTTGTCCACCCACGTCTGCGCCCGTTGGCGGCATGTCCTGCGGCGAAATGCGGACATCGGCATAGAGCCCCAGCGCCTGTCCGCCACTCGCATGGCCGCGAATGGGCGCGGCATCGACCGCGTCGAGACCGACGCATAGCCGCACATAACGCTCGGTCGGGCACAGGCCGTTGGATGGATCAAAGCCGACCCAGCCCAGCCCACTAATCCACGCCTCAGCCCAGGCATGGGTTTCATGCAGCGCCATCGCATCCTCTGCCGCCAGCAAATAGCCGCAGACATAACGCGCCGGAATGCCGTGCGCCCGCGCGCCTGCGATAAAGATGTGCGTATGATCCTGACAGACGCCCTTACCTGCCGACAGCGCGTCCGCCGCCGCCGTTTCAATCGTCGTCGATCCAGTCACATAGGCGACCCGATCGCTAATCTCGGTCATCAGCAGATGCAGCCACGCCAGCTGGTCGCCGCCCTGGGGTGGCCCACCCCCCGCCAGATCGCGGATCGCCTTGTCAGCCTTTGTCCGCCGGGTGGTGCGCAGGAATATCGCCGGGTCAATCCGCCGGGTCAGTCCGGAGATGACCCCTGCCCGGTCCTCAACCTCAACGGTGCCCTTGGCGGTAATCGCGATATGCCCCGGTGCCGCGGGACCCGACCACAGCGCCGAACGCTCACCATAGCCGGTGCGCGCCGATGGTTTGATGACCGCGTCCGCCACCGTCACCTGCCAGTCGCGCACGGTCAGCCCGGCATAGGGTTCGGGCCACAGCCGCAGCACCAGCGACAGGCGGTTCGCACCCGTCGGAAAATCATAAGATGTCAGGTGGGTAATCACCAACCGCTGGCGAGGTGGGGCGGATTTAGAAATGATAATCCTCCCCGATGCCGGTGGCGACACTGTTCAGACTGCCCAGCGATTCAGACACGAACTCATGCAGTCCATATTGAAAGATCGCTCCATCCTCCATCCCGCTCAGCCGGTCGTCGAGCGTTTCGATGGACCGCAGCACGCCCGGCGTGACCGCATGCGTCACTGCCAGCCGGTTGACATGATAGCGGATCTGCCCCGCCGAAAACGCCAGACTGCGCGGAAACACCCGACTGGTCAGCAAAAAGTCGGAGACGTGCCACGGCTGCACGCTGTCGCGATAGATATGATAATAGGCCCGCAGCCCCGACAGCGTCTGGAGCAGCGCATTCCAGCGATAGACATCGCGGTGCCCGCCGACCCGGTCAGTCGCGGGCAACAGCAGATGATAATTCACATCGAGCAACCGCATCGTCAGGTCGGCGCGCTCAATCGCCGAGCCAATCGTGACGAAATCATGCCCCTCATTACGCAGCATCGAGGTGGACACCGCCCCGCGAAATCGCGCCGCAAATCCGCGCACCCAGTCCATCAGCGCCGGCAAGTCCTGCATCGCCCGGTCGACCGTCAACCGGTCAAACCGGCGCCAGCCATCGTTGAGCGCTTCCCACATCTCGATGCTCAGGCCGGTGCGCGCCGCCCGGCCATTGGCCCGCGCCTTGCCGATCGCAGAGCGGATCGACGCGGGGTTGTCGCCATCCAACAACAGCACCGCCACCGCCTGTTCCTCGGTTACAAACTGCTCGGACGAGAACCGCGCATCATTGCCCGAAACCCGCAGCACCGATCGCCAGTCATCGCCCGACACCCCATCAGGCAACATCCCGAGCCGCCGCCCAAGGAGCAGCAAGCGCGAACTCGCATCCGCCCGCTCAATATAGCGCGCCATCCAGAACAGGCTGCCCGCGGTCCGGCTCAGCATAACGCACCTGCGCTTGCGCTGGGGGACGCGAGAAAAAACGCACCTGCGCTTGCGCTGGGGGACGCGAGAAAAAACGCGCCCCTCATCCTTCCAACACCCAGCTGTCCTTCACGCCGCCCCCCTGGCTCGAATTGACCACCAGCGATCCCGGCGTCAGCGCCACCCGGGTTAACCCCCCGGGGATCAGCCGGATCTCCTTGCCGACCAGGCAATAGGGGCGAAAATCAACATGCCGCCCGCTCAGGCTCGCAGCATCCGCCCCTTCCCCCTGCAGCGTCGGCGCGGTCGACAGGTCCAGCGTCGGTTGGGCGATGAAGTTCGACGGATTGGCCTTGATCCGCCGGGCATAGGCTTCAACCTCATCCTTGGTCGCCTGCGGCCCGATCAGCATCCCGTATCCGCCTGAACCATGAACTTCCTTCGCCACCAGCTCATGCAGATGCTCCAGCACATAAGAGCGCTCGTCCGGCACCGCACAGCGCCATGTCTGCACATTGGGCAACAGTGGCTCCTCACCCAGATAAAAGCGGATCATCTCGGGCACGAAACAATATATTGCCTTGTCGTCGGCAATCCCAGCGCCGGGCGCCGACACAATCGTCACCTTGCCCGCACGATAGGCATGGAACAGACCCGGCACGCCAAGCAGGCTGTCGGGACGAAACGCCAGCGGATCGATATATTCATCGTCGATCCGCCGATAAATCACGTCCACCCGCCGCGGCCCGCCGGTGGTTTTCATCCACACGCCAGCCTCGTCGACGAACAGATCGGCTGGTTCGACCAGCTCAACGCCCATCAGATCGGCCAGAAAACTATGCTCATAATATGCAGAGTTAAACGGCCCCGGGGTCAGCACCACAACCATCGGCTCGCCCTTGCAAGCGGGCGGCGCGACCTCCTGTAACGTCGCGCGCAGCATCTGCGGATAATGTTCGACGCCGCGCACAGTGCCGCCGACGAACAGTTCGGGGAACATCCGCTGCATGATCGCGCGGTTTTCCAGCATGTAGGAGACACCCGACGGGGTCCGGCAATTATCCTCCAGCACCGCAAAATCACTGTCGCCGGTGCGGACAATATCGATGCCGACAATATGGCTATAGACCCCGCCCGGCGGTGAAAATCCGACCATCTGCGGTAAAAACGCGGCATTACGGAATATCAGCTCGCCGTCGATTTTCCCCGCGCGGACGAATTCGGCGCGGTGATAGACATCGTGGATAAATGCGTTGAGCGCCCGCGCCCGCTGGCTGATGCCTGCTGCCAGATGCCGCCATTCGGCCGCCGCAAATACCCGGGGAATCAAATCAAACGGGATCAGCCGTTCGGGATCGCCGCCTTCGCCATAAACCGCAAAGGTGATGCCGGTCCGGCGAAAAATCGCCTCAGCTTCCTCGCGCCGTCCGGCCAGCTTGTCGAGGCCAGTGCTGTCGATCCAGCGGGCGAC
>JANOPV010000072.1:0-3729 GCA_031422035.1 Sphingomonas sp.
TCGCCGTTGAGCACGCAAGACGGGTATTTCCACGTCACCGCGCTGCCGGTTTCGACCTGCGTCCAGCTGACCTTGCTCCGCGCGCCCTGACACAGCGCGCGTTTGGTGACGAAATTATAGATGCCGCCCAGCCCCTCTGCATTGCCGGGATACCAGTTCTGCACCGTCGAATATTTGATCTCGGCATCGTCGAGCGCGACCAGTTCGACCACGGCAGCGTGGAGCTGGTTTTCATCGCGCATCGGCGCGGTGCAGCCTTCGAGGTAGCTGACGTAGCTGCCCTTGTCGGCGATGATGAGCGTGCGCTCAAACTGGCCGGTATTTTCGGCATTGATCCGGAAATAGGTCGACAGCTCCATCGGGCAGCGCACGCCCGGCGGGATGTAGACGAAGGTGCCGTCGGAAAAGACCGCGCAATTGAGCGTGGCGAAATAATTGTCGTGCATCGGGATAATCTTGCCGAGCCATTTTTTGACGAGATCGGGATATTCGCGGATCGCCTCGGAGATGCTGCGGAAGATCACGCCAGCACGTTCGAGTTCGGCGCGGAAGGTGGTGGCGACGGACACGCTGTCAAACACCGCGTCTACCGCAACCCGCCGCGCGCCTTCAACCCCGGCAAGCATCTTCTGCTCCTCGATCGGGATGCCCAGCTTTTCGTAAATACGCAGGATTTCAGGATCGACCTCATCCAATGACCCAAGTTTGGGCTTCGCCTTGGGCTCAGCGTAATAATAAGCATCCTGATAATCGATCGGCGGCACGTTGAGCTTGGCCCAGTCGGGCGGGGTCATCGTCTGCCACATCGCAAACGCCTTTAACCGCCATTCGAGCATCCATTCTGGCTCGTTCTTCTTGGCTGAGATGAAACGGACGGTATCCTCGGTCAGGCCCTTGGGCGCGAAATCGGTTTCGATGTCCGACGCCCAGCCATGCTCGTAATCCGCCACCGAAGCGGCAGCATCCCAAGCAGCCTTGTCCTTGATTTCAACGTCTTCAGTCATCGCGCACACCGCACATAAATCTGTTGATCCTCACCATCGCCGACGCCGAGCAGCATGCGTCCGGATGTCGAATTGCTGATCAGTGTCAGCCGTGATTGATCGCCATAGACAGCGCCACCGTGATGGACGCGGGTGGCAAAATCGATGCTGCTGGTGCCAACGGTGCGGACCCGGAGCACATCGATGCGCGATTCAAAGGTCCGGATGGTCCGCGCGGTGATCCGCAAGTTGCCCCCATCGGCCGGGCCTGGCGCGCATTGCGTCAGCGTCAGCGACCAATCGCCGCGATAGGCGAGCGGGATCGTCCGCTGCTCGCGCGTATTTGCCGGCACAGGTGATGCCGCTAGGATTAAAACGGGCAGCAGCCAGCTCATCGCGCGATGCTCATCAGATTGATACCGGCCAACGCGCCGCGCACCGCGTCATTGGCGGCGGCCATATGTGGTTTGACGGTGCAATCGGGTTCGATGGCGCAGCCGCTGGCTTCGCTTTTGGTGCAGCCGGTCATCGCTATCGGTCCTTCGATCGCCTCTACAATATCGGCTAGCGTGATCGCTGCCGCCGGTCGGGCCAGTCGGACGCCGCCGCCCGCACCACGCGTCGAGCGCAGCAAGCCGCCATGGACCAGCGCCTTGACCAGTTTTTGCGTCGTTGCCAACGGCACGCCGGTTTCAGCGGCCAGGCTCGCAGCGCTATGGATCGGTTCACCGCAATGGCGCGCGGCCGCGCTCATCAGCACCACGGCATAATCGGCAAGATTGGACAGACGCATGGGCGTGGCTTTCGCGCGACTCACAAATAGGACTACAGCAGTCCTATTTAACTACGCGCGTTGCACCGCAACATCAACCCACTCGTTGCACCGCAACATCAACCCACTCGTTGAGCGGCATGAATTCAAGCCTCCGACACCAACGGGCTCACCTTGCCGCGCATTTCGACCCGGCCCAGCGCGATTTCGGTGGTCAGCCACGATTGCCGATCCTTGATCTGGTGCGGGGTCAGGCCGGCAAACCGCTTCAACTCGCGGGTCAAATGCGATTGATCGTAAAAACTATGCTCCATTCCGACGGCTGCCAGGTCCTCACCCCGCGCCAGCGCGGCGGCAGCGCGCAGCGCGCGATATTTGCGGGCCAGCGTCTTGGGCGGCACGCCATAATAGCGTTTGGTCAGGCGTTCGAGCGACCGGATGCTGAGGCCAGACGCGGTGCCAAGCGCCTCGACATGCGGATCAGCATTTTCGGTGAGCCAGGCATCGACGAGCTGGATGAACCGGACATGGTCGGGATTTGCCGGCTTCGTCACGCTGGCGATGAATGCCGCGAGCACCGCAAAGCGTGCATCAGGGTCTGGTGCGCCCGCGACCTCGGACCACAGCTCGTCGATGACATCGCCAAACACCGAACGCGCATCGACGCAGCGATCAAGATAGGCGTCGGTATCGCGCCCGACCATCATATGCCAGGCGGTCGGCATCAATCCGGCGCCAACAATATGGGTTGGCCCATGACTGATACCGCGAATGCTGCCGGTGGTTGGCCCGGTCAGCGACACGCGCGGCGACGGATCGACATGGCCATTGGCGAAATGATATTCGCCGGTGCCCTGCAACACGATGCGTAATTGCTGGCGGTCGGCGCGCTCGACATCATCGTGCAGCGCGGCCGGATTGGTGAATTCGTAAAAAGATGTCACGCGGTCCGCCAACACCGCAGTCGGCGGACTATAGACCATCGCATAGGGCAGCGTCACACGCCCTACTCCCCCTTATCATTATCGACCCACCGGGGGGCTACCATGGCGCAGCGGACGCGGCCAAGCTTTTTGAGAGTTTGTAACGCGTTACCCAAAAAAAGAAGGCCGACCAGCAAGCTGATCGGCCCTCAGAAAGTCGAGAACCCATTATCTTGCGACTCTGGGTTCATCGGGTCGCATCATCAGAATGCGCGCATTCATTGGCTCCGTATTGGATGAAAACGACAATAATCAGCGCTGCAAACGTTGGCAGAAGCGTTTTTTTGCAGCGACGTCCGGAATGTTGCGGCATGGGGCGATCATGTTGTTCGATGCCGCCTTGAAATTCGCGAAACTGTTCGACCCTGAAACCGCGCACCAGCTGGCGCTTGCGGGGCTCAACGCGCTGCCCTTCGCGCCGTTACGCAACGGCGATCCCCGTCTGGCCGTGGCGGTCGCAGGTCTCAGCTTTGCTAACCCGGTGCTGCTCGCTGCTGGGTTTGATAAGGACGGTATCGGTGCCCATGCCATGGGCCGCTTTGGCTTTGCGGGCCTCGAAATCGGCACGCTGACGCCGCAGCCGCAGGACGGCAATCCACGCCCGCGTTTGTTTCGCCTGACGCAAGATGCGGCGGTCATCAACCGCATGGGGTTCAATAATGGCGGCCAGTCGGCGGCACTGCCGCGCCTCACGCGGCTATATCGACGCACCAACCGCCCGCTGCTCGGCATCAACATCGGCGCGAATAAGGACGCCGCCGACCGCATTGCCGATTATGTCACCGGCGTCCGCGCGATGGCGCCGGTTGCCGATTGGCTGACGGCCAATATCTCGTCACCCAACACGCCAGGGCTGCGCGCGCTTCAGGATGAAGGTGCGCTCGACGCGCTGCTCGCGGCGGTCGCGGCGACCCGCATTGCTGGTGGCCCACCCCTGTTCCTGAAGGTCGCGCCTGATCTTGATCGCGACCAAATCGACGGCGTCGTCCGC
>JANOPV010000073.1:0-19639 GCA_031422035.1 Sphingomonas sp.
CGGCTGATTAATGAGGTGCCCGGCTTGACGACAATCGCCATTGTTATTCTGGTCATCGTTAAACCCTTTTGATCAGAAAATTGAGGACGAACCCGGCCATGGTTAAGATGATGATTGCGTCACTAATGCTGACCGTGCCCAATGTGGCGCAAGCACAAGCGCAGCCACAATTGCCGGCGCCTGCGCCACTAGTGCCGACGCCTGTCAGCCCGACACAGGCGCAGCGTAATGACATCGTCTGTCTGTCGACCTTTGCCGCATCAGGTGCGCGTGCAACTGATCCGCGAGCGCAAGGCGGGATGATGACGCTGGTTGGCTATTATTTCGGCCGGTTGCGCACGACCCTGTCCGCCGCGGAACTCGATGCCATCATAGTGACAATCGTTGCTGACGGCACATTAGCCCGCGATTTGCAAAATAGTCTGGAACGGTGCCGAGCCGAGGCACTGGAGGTTGGTAGTTCGATGCAGGTGACTGGAAGGGTGTTCACACAAGCGGGACGCGGACAGGCTAATCCTACCGGCGGCTGAACGTTCAACCGGTGTTCTGCGGCCGGTTGACCGCTTTGGCGTTGACTTATCGGCAGGCATGGCCATATCAGCCGCGACCGGAGGCCCTGACTTGCGGTATGCCAACATGCGCTATGCGATTCCCCATCGCCTGCGACCAGATTGCTCAACATTATAGCATTGGTCGACCGCGCTTCTTCCTCCTGATGAGCGAAAGCCTGCCCCCATGCATCTCAAAGAATTGAAAACTAAACCGCCCGCTGAACTCGTCAACATGGCTGAGGAACTGGGCGTCGAAGGCGCGTCGACCTTGCGCAAACAGGATTTGATGTTCTCAATCCTCAAAGCGATGGCCGATGATGGCGAGGAAATTACCGGATCGGGTACCATCGAGGTGCTGACTGACGGGTTCGGTTTCCTGCGCAGCCCGGAGGCCAATTATCTGGCGGGGCCGGATGATATTTACATCTCCCCCAACCAAGTCCGCAAATTCGGCCTACGCACCGGCGATACCGTGGAGGGAGAAATTCGCGCGCCGAAAGATGGCGAGCGCTATTTTGCCCTGACCAAGCTGATTAGCGTCAATTTCGATGATCCTGAGGCGGTGCGCCACCGCGTCAATTTCGACAATCTGACGCCGCTTTATCCCGATGAGAAACTGACGCTCGATACTGCTGATCCCACGGTCAAAGACATGTCCGCCCGGGTGATCGATCTGGTTAGTCCGCAGGGTAAGGGCCAGCGCGCGTTGATCGTCGCGCCGCCGCGCACTGGTAAAACCGTGTTGCTGCAAAATATCGCCAAGGCGATTACCGACAATCATCCTGAGGTGTTCCTGATCGTCCTGTTGATCGACGAGCGCCCTGAGGAAGTGACTGACATGCAGCGCAGCGTGAAAGGTGAGGTTGTGTCCTCGACCTTTGACGAACCCGCGACCCGCCATGTCCAAGTCGCCGAAATGGTGATTGAAAAGGCAAAGCGACTGGTCGAGCATAAAAAGGATGTCGTCATCCTGCTCGATTCCATCACGCGCTTGGGCCGCGCCTACAACACGGTCGTGCCAAGCTCGGGCAAGGTGCTGACCGGCGGTGTTGATGCCAATGCCCTGCAGCGACCAAAGCGGTTCTTTGGTGCTGCTCGCAACATTGAGGAAGGCGGTTCGCTCTCGATCATCGCGACCGCGCTGATCGATACCGGTAAGATGGACGAAGTGATCTTTGAAGAGTTTAAGGGCACCGGTAACTCCGAAATCGTCCTCGACCGCAAGGTCAGCGACAAGCGCATCTTCCCGAGCCTTGACGTCGGCAAATCCGGCACCCGCAAAGAAGAACTGTTGGTCGAGAAGAACAAGCTGTCGAAAATGTGGGTGCTACGCCGCATCCTGATGCAAATGGGCACCGTCGATGCGATGGAGTTCCTGCTCGACAAGATGAAGGGATCCAAGACTAATGAGGATTTCTTTGAAAGCATGAACCAGTAGGACGCGGATTGCCGCGCTGGATCAGCACAATCATCAAGCTAAGCAGGGTAAATTCACGTGATGTTCGATAGTTTTGCACAGGTCGCCGCCGCAGCGCCCGGCCTAGGCTCGCCAGCAGAAATTTGGGCGGCGATTGTTTATGATTTCTCGAACATCACCTCACCGAGCGCAATGTCCGCCTTCCTGCAGATCCTGATGATCGACATTGTGCTGGCGGGCGATAACGCAATTGTCGTTGGCGCACTGGCGGCGGGTCTGCCGGCTGAACAGCGGCGCAAAGTCATCATGATCGGCATCCTTGCCGCGCTGGTGCTGCGTATCGTCTTTGCCCTGATGATCGGGATATTGCTCGCGCAAGGCGGCTGGTTGATTTTCGCGGGCGGGTTGTTGCTGCTGTTCGTGGCATGGCGGATGTATCGTGACTTGCGCGCCGATCATTCGACAGATTCCGCCGGGTCGCCCGAAATCGCGGGCGATGAGAATTCCGGGATCAAGTCTGCGAAAAGCTTTGCCGCCGCTGCTTGGGGCGTTGCGGTTGCGGATGTCAGCATGAGCCTCGATAATGTCCTCGCGGTTGCGGGGGCCGCTCGCGCCCATCCCGGCATCTTGATCGTCGGCCTGATCCTCTCGGTCGCGTTGATGGGCATCGCCGCCAATATCATCGCCAAATATATCGAACGCTTCCGCTGGATCGCGTGGATCGGCCTCGCGGTTATCGTCTATGTCGCAGGCAAAATGATCTGGGAAGGCTATGCGGCAATGGGCGAAGGCGGAGCGATGGTAGCCAGTCTGGCCGCCGTTTTTGGCTGATGTTGCACCCGCGCCTGATGCGTTGGTGACGGTGGCCCACATCGTCGCGCGCGGCGAGGCGGCGGTCGCTGTTTCTGCGTTGGCAGCAGCTGGAGTGCCGACATATGTCGGTGCTTACGCGCATCTTAGTATCGTGCCGTTGACGGTGCCGCTTGGCGGTTACCGGATCATGGTGCCCGCAGCCGCCTATCAGGACGCCAGCGATATATTGCGACCCATGCCAGGCGACACCCCGGCGGAAATCCTCAAGGCTTTTCGTCGCCGGGTCTGGCGGCTCATTTTTGCATGGTTAGGAGCGGTGATGGCTATGAGCATCGCCACCGCCGCTATCGTAGGATCACTGATGATAGTTCTGCATGGAGCAGTGGCAGGATTGTTCCTGATATTTGGTTTCCATGTGCCGCCGCCGCCCTGGCGCGGCGATTATTATCTGGCCATTCCCCGCTCGGAGTGAGTGAGGCGGCACGCTACCCCAGCCACTCCGCAAAAAACGCTGTTGTCCGCGCGTCCGCTAGCGCGGCCCCCGCCTCATCGCGCCGGTTGCCCATTTCGGCGGCGAAACCGTGGTCGAGGCCGGCATAGTCGTGGAGCGTGACTTTAGCGTGCGCATCGAGCCCGGCGTGCATGGCGGCTTGCGCGTCTGGGCCGACAAAATGGTCGGCGGTGGGGATGTGGAGCAGCAGGGGGTTGGCGATGGCGTGGCTTTCGCCCAGCATCTGGTCGATCTGGACGCCATAATAACCGACGCTGGCCGAGATGTCGGTGCGGCACGCGACCATGTAAGCAAGCTTGCCACCGAGGCAGTAGCCGACACAGCCGACGTTGGTAACGGCTGGACTGATAGCTGAGCCGTTTAGCCCGCTATGCAGCGCTTTGATGACCGTCTCGATGTCGGCGACCCCGTCGGTAGCATCATAACGCTGAAAATAGCCGAACGCTTGTTGCAGCTAATCGGGCACATCGGGATCGAGCTGGACCCCCGGCTGCATCCGCCAGAACAGGTCGGGAGCGATCGCGACATAGCCCAGCCGAGCCCAGCTTTCACATTTTTGGCGAATGCCTGGATTGACGCCGAAAATCTCCTGGATGACGATGATCGCGGCGGTTGCCTGACCCGTTGGCATGGCGACATAACAGTCCATGAGGCCGATTTTCACGGTTTCGGTCGTAACGGACTTAGTCATATCAAGCGGGTCCTGTGTTCGGGTGGGACGTTGCGATGTTCAAAATCGATCAACCATGCCTTGGTTGCAGCGCCGTCGCCGCCCGAATAATATTCAGGACCAGCGGCGGAGGTGACACGGTGGCATGGAATGATGATTGGCAATGGATTGCGCCGGCAGGCCTGCCCAATAGCGCGCGGCGCTGAGCCGAGCAGCTTGGCGAGCAATCCGTAGGTCAGTGTTGTACCATAAGGGATGGCAACCACACCCGCGCGCAAAACCATGCCGCGATTACTATGCAGGGGTGCGAGTGGCAGATCAAAATCGCGCAGTGTGCCGGCAAAATACGCGTTGAGCTGCCGTGCGGCCTCGATCAGCAGGGGGTTGGTCGGCGCTGCGACATCCGGTGCGTCGCCGGCGCATATCTGCACATCGGTGAGCGCGTCTGCAGCGGCGGTAATCGTCACGATGCCAATCGGCGTCGCGATGCGCGCGGTTGCCAGCGGCGGGGGGGCGGGTGCATAAGCCATCATCGGCGCATAGCAGCGCTGGACCATAGCGCTCAAGCTCTCCTATGCGAGACGATAGGCGCAAGCAGGGATGGAGTTGTGCGATGAAGGTGGAAATCGAGATTGACCTGACCCCTGAAGAGGCGCGCACATTGCTTGGTCTGCCTGACCTGAAGCCGCTGCACGATGTCTATCTCAATCGCATGACGACCTTTGTCGAAAAGGGCGTCACCCCAGAGATGATGGGCGATATGGTGCGCAGCTGGTCGAGCCTCGGCGGGGCGGGTATGGGCCTCATCCAGCAAGTTTTGGGTAGCGCGCTTGGCGGTAACGCGCGCAAAAACAATGATGCGGCGGCAGATCCTGACAAACCTGGGGGTCGCAAACGCTGAGCGACTTTATTGACGACCGGCTGACGATTTTTGCGTTGTCGAGCGGATTGCCGCCCGCCGGGATTGCGGTGGTGCGCGTCAGTGGTCCGAACGCTGGCGCGGCGTTGGTCGAGCTGGCCGGGCCACTGCCGCCGCCTCGCCGGGCGTCGTTGCGGGTCTTGAGGAGTGCGGATGGCAGAGTGCTTGATGAAGCGCTGATCCTGTGGTTTCCCGGGCCCGCCACGGCAACCGGAGAAGACTTGGCGGAAATGCACCTGCATGGTGGGCGAGCGGTCGTCGATGCGGCATTGGCGGCGTTGGCGGCGCATGATGGATTGCGGCTTGCCCAGCCGGGCGAGTTTACGCGCCGGGCGCTACTTACCGGGCGGATCGATCTGACTGCGGCCGAGGGTCTGGCTGACCTCCTTACCGCTGAAACGGCGGCGCAACATCGTCAGGCGCTGGCGATGAGCGGTGGCGTAGTCGGACGGGCAGTCGCGGGGTGGCAGGACCGGTTGTTGACACTGGCGGCGCGGACTGAGGCCTTGCTCGATTTTGCCGATGAAGATGATGTCGATGCCGATCAGGCAACGCTCACCGCGATTTCTGGCGCTGTATGCGTGCTTGCGGCTGATCTCGCCACGTGGCTGTCAATACCGCCAGCTGAACGGCTTCGTGACGGTGTCGAGGTTGTTATTGCGGGCCCACCAAATAGCGGTAAATCGACACTTATCAATGCTTTGAGCGCACGAGAGGTCGCCATTGTGTCGCCGCAAGCTGGAACCACGCGCGACATTATCGAAGTTCCGTTGGCGTTAGACGGCATCGCGTTTCGATTTGCCGATACGGCCGGACTGCATGACGGGTCTGGTGATGTAATTGAGGCGGCCGGCATGGCCTTGGCCCGTGCGCGGATTGCTGCGACTGACCTGTTGCTATGGCTCGGCCCGCCAGCGGCAGCACCACACCATGCCGGGGTGATCAGGATCGCCGCCCGTGCCGATACGCGGAGCCTTGCCGTCGATTGGCCTGAAATTGTCACGCAGTCCGATTTGGCGCTGTCAGCGGCGACCGGTGAGGGTATGGCAGCGTTGCACGCGCTGTTGGTTGATCGTGCGCGTCATTTATTGCCGCGCGAGGGTGAGGTGGCGCTCAACCGTCGGCAGCGCGCTGAGCTAGCGGCGGCGCATATTGCGCTGGCCGAGTGCGACCCCATCGACCCACTGTTGATCGCCGAATCACTCCGTATGGCGCGGGTTGCCTTTGACGGGCTGACTGGACAAGCCGGCACCGAGGCGATGCTCGACGCGCTATTCGGGCGCTTTTGTATCGGGAAATAGCGTGTTCCACGTGGAACGGCGCTGACTTGTGCGCTAAGCGCTCACTAATCATGGATGTAAGTTTTGACATCATCGTTGTTGGCGGTGGCCATGCAGGCGTTGAAGCGGCCTGCGCAGCAGCACGCGTCGGCGCCGCGCAGGGCTTGCGTGTCGCGTTGGTCAGTTTTGACCCGTCACGGATTGGCGCGATGTCCTGCAACCCCGCTATCGGCGGGCTCGGTAAGGGACATTTGGTGCGCGAAGTCGACGCCTTTGACGGGGTGATCGGGCGCGCCGCTGATGCTGGCGCAATTCACCACCGGATGCTCAACGCATCAAAGGGCGCTGCAGTGCAGGGGCCACGCATTCAGGCGGATCGGCGGCGATTCGGCGCTGCGGTGCAGGCGGCGGTGGCCGCGCAGACCGGTCTGAGCGTTGTTGCAGGCGAAGCGGCGGCCTTGCGCCTGGACGGACGGGGGGCAGTTGCTGGACTCGACCTTGCCGATGGCTCGGCACTGTTCGCGGCTGCAGTCATTCTCGCTACCGGCACATTTCTTGGCGGACGGATGTTTCGCGGCGATGACGTTATCGCCGGTGGCCGGGTTGGCGAGTCTGGGTCCCACCGTCTTGCACAGCAATTGCGCGCTGCCGCCCTGCCGATGGCGCGACTGAAGACAGGGACGCCGCCGCGATTGGACGGTCGCACGATCGATTGGGCCGCCCTCGAAACGCAGCCGAGCGACGCTGCTGACTGGACGATGTCTGCGATGACTCCGCGCCGCCTGTTGCCGCAAGTCGCATGTGCGATCAGCCGGACGACGCTGGCCGCGCATGACCTGATCCGTGCCAATCTCCACCGGTCGCCGTTGTTCAGCGGCGCGATTGACGCCCGCGGCCCGCGCTATTGTCCGTCGATTGAAGACAAGATTCACCGCTTTGCTGACCGCGATGGGCATCAAGTGTTTCTGGAGCCAGAGGGTCTCGACACGCATCTGGTCTATCCTAACGGCATCTCCACTTCGTTGCCGGTTGATGTACAGTTGGCGATGCTGCGGCTTATGCCCGGGTTGGGTGCGGTGACGATGGTTGAGCCTGGCTATGCGGTGGAATATGATCATATTGACCCGCGTGCCCTGTCGCATCAACTGATGGTCAGGGCGATACCGGGGCTATATTGCGCTGGTCAGATCAACGGCACGACCGGCTATGAAGAGGCGGCTGCGCAGGGTCTGGTGGCCGGCGTCAATGCGGCGCGGGCGGTGGCGGGGGCAAGTGCGCTGATGCTTGAGCGCTGGGTTAGTTATATCGGCGTGATGATCGACGATCTGGTGTTGCAGGGCGTTACCGAGCCCTATCGCTTGTTAACCGCGCGCGCCGAACATCGCTTGCGGTTGCGGGCGGACAATGCAGAAGTCCGTCTGTCGGGAATCGCGGGGGCGATGGGTGCGTTGTCGTCACAGCGGATTGTCGATGTAGCAGTGCGCGATGGTGCCCGCACGGTTGGCACTGCCATGCTGGCGGCCGTGCCGACCATGGCGGCGTTGCGCGCTAGCGGTCAGCCATTACCAGCAGACGGTAGTGCGCGCAGCCTGGGGGAGCATGCGGCTGGCTTTGGTTGGGATGACGCCGCCATTGCTGCGCATGCGCCCGGCTGGACCGCCCTGCCGCAAACTGTTCGCGGCGAACTCATCGAAACGGTTCGTTATCGCCCCTATGTCAGCCGGCAGGAGGCAGAGTTGCGGGCGCTGGCCGCCAACGAAGCGATTACTCTTGACCCGGCGCTCGATTATCGTCGCATCGGCGGGCTCTCGACCGAAATGCTTGAGCGGCTTGATCGGGCGCGGCCGACAACATTGGGACAGGCTGGGCGGATCGCGGGGGTAACCCCCGCCGCCCTCACCGCGATATTGGCCCACCAGCGGCGGCGTGCGGCCTGATGTTTTTGACCAGCGAGGCAGAAGTCCGGGCGTGGCTCGCTGGGCCGCTGGCGGTTTCACGTGAAGCGCTGGATCAGCTCAACACCTATGTCGCGATGTTGCGCGCGGCGAACGCAACGCAAAATTTGATCGCGGCCTCTACCGCTGGCGACGGCATTTGGCCACGGCACATCGCAGATTCTGCGCAGTTGGTTCCGTTGGCCGCTGCTCATCCGGGAACCTGGCTCGATATCGGTAGCGGTGCCGGTTTGCCGGGCATGATTATTGCCATCCTCGATGTTACCCGCCAGGTCACTCTCGTCGAATCACGGCGGTTGCGCTGTATGTTCTTGCGCGAATGCTGCGAAGCGTTGGACCTATCGCAGCGGGTTACCGTGCTTGAGATGCCACTAGAGCGGGTTCCGCCACAGCATTTTGCGGTGATTAGCGCCCGGGCCTTTGCGCCCCTTCCCCGGTTGTTGACCGAGTCAGCCCGATTTGCCGATGCGGCTACCGAGTGGTTGCTACCAAAGGGCCGCAACGCTGCAAAGGAGCTTTCTTCTATCGCCCCGGCATGGCAAAGACTGTTCCACGTGGAACCCAGTTTGACCGACGCTGATGCGGCGATTCTGGTCGGCGTCGGCGTTCCCGGAACTAATGGCCCCAAAACCAAGGGTAATGTTCGATGATCCGGATTGCGGTGGCCAATCAAAAGGGCGGAGTTGGCAAAACAACAACGGCCATCAACCTTGCTACCGCGCTGGCAGCGACCGGGTGGCGGACATTGCTGGTCGACCTTGATCCGCAAGGGAACGCGTCCACCGGGCTCGGCATTGGCAGTGCGCAGAGGACGCGGTCGAGCTACGATCTGCTGGCGGGGAGTGCCACGGTATCCGAGGCGGCAATTGCGACCGCCATCCCAGGCTTGGACCTGGTTCCGGCGGTTGTTGACCTGTCGGGCGCGGAGGTGGAGATGGTCGAATTGGCGGATCGGACCCGTCGTCTTGCCAAAGCGCTGGATGCTGCACCGCCCGGGCAATGGGATATTTGCTTGATCGATTGCCCGCCATCGCTCGGTCTGCTGACAGTTAATGCGTTGATTGCAGCTGATTCTTTGCTGATCCCGTTACAATGCGAATTTTTCGCGCTCGAAGGACTGAGTCAGCTTTTGCAGACGGTTGAGAAAATCCGGAGCCGTTTCAACCCGAGCCTGGCGATCCTCGGCGTAGCGCTGACCATGTATGATCGGCGCAACCGGTTGACCGAACAGGTGTCGGATGATGTCCGCGCCTGTCTGGGCCGCGTGGTGTTTGATAGCGTCATTCCGCGTAACGTTCGCCTGTCCGAAGCGCCAAGCCACGGCCTGCCGGCGCTCGTCTACGATCATCGCTGTTCGGGGTCGGTCGCCTATATCGAGCTGGCGCGAGAGGTTATTGGCCGCTTGCCACAATTGAGAAAGGCCGCATAATGGCTGGCGACGACACCCCGCCCAGGAATAACGAGCGTCTCGCTGCGGTCGGGGGCGGCATTTCTGCTGATGCGATCATCCGCTTTTCGCCGCTCGGCACGACGATTACGACCAAAAAGCGCCCGTCGGTCCTTGGGCGCGGTCTGTCGGCATTGTTGGATGAAGCGCAGGAACAGGGCGGCGTTGGTGCCGGTGCGGCCCAGGCGCAGACGCCGTCGGTTGCCGCTGGCGAAGGCGTGGCGATGATCGCTATCGCCGATATTCGCCCGCATCCTGCGCAGCCACGCCGTCATTTTGATGAAGCTGCGCTGGCTGAGCTCGCGGCGTCGATTGCCGAACAAGGCGTATTGCAACCAATTCTAGTGCGCCCCGCCGCCGATGGCCGGGGGTTTGAGCTGGTGGCGGGTGAGCGCCGCTGGCGCGCGTCGCAGCGGGCTGGCAAGCATCAAATCCCGGCGATGATCCGCGCGCTCGACGATGCCGCGACTTTCACCATCGCGCTGATCGAGAATATTCAACGTGCCGACCTCAATGCGATTGAGGAAGCCGATGCCTATGCGCGGCTGCGCGATGTTCTGGGGCATAGCAGCGAAGCAATTGGCCAGATGACCGGCAAATCACGTAGCCATATTGCCAATATATTGCGGCTGCTCGACTTGCCGTCAGCAGTGCGGGCGCTTGTTGCTGACGGCTCGTTGGCTATGGGGCATGCCCGCGCGCTGATCGGTGCGCCGGATGCAGAGTTCGTCGCGCGGCGGGTGGTTGCTGAGGGGTTGTCAGTCCGCGCGGTTGAAGCGCTGGTCCGCGACCGCAAAACACCGACAGCGGCAACCGGGGCGACCGGGACGACCGCTCGGACAACCGGCGATGCTGACATCAACGCGCTAGAAACGCATCTGTCCGACCTGCTCGGGCTAAAGGTGAGAATCGCCCATCGACCCGGCGGCGGGGGCGTGCTGAGCCTCGATTATAGCAGTCTCGACCAGTTGGATATGCTGTGTCAGCGATTAAGCGGCGAGTCCATTTAGGCGCACTTTACTGTAATATAACGCTTTTTATTCTAACGCGCGGTTAACCAAGTCCCTGAGCGAAATGGGAACGACCGGAGGGGTATCCCCGGCACTGTGATTGGCATGGGGGCCTTTCACCCATGACGAACATTTCGTATTTGTAGGGACCAGAAACCAATGACCAAAATTTTCACTCGCGCCGCGCTTGGCGCTGCCGTTGCTGTTGCCGCGCTGACCGCCGGCACTGCACAGGCTCAAGATTCTGCCACTGCGACCGCCAGCGCGAACATCCTGCAGTCGATCACTGTCGTGAATTCGCAGGCACTCGATTTCGGCACCATCGTTCCAGGTGGTGCTGCTTCGACGGTCACCGTAACGCCAGGTTCGGGCACAGTGGCCTCCGCCCGCACATGTGGTGCTGGCTTGACCTGTTCGGGCGGCTTTTCGCGTGCTGTGTTTGATGTAACCGGCACCCACGCTGCGCTCGTCAACGTGACCGGCGATTCGTCGGTGGTGATTACCAACGCCAATGGCGACACGATGAGCGTTGCCCTGAACTACAGCGCGGCGTCGCTGACACTGGTTCGCGCCACTGCAGCCAGCACGCCTGCCGGCGCCTTCTATGTTGGCGGTGTGTTGTCGGTGGCGGCCAACCAGGCTGCTGGTGCATATAGCGAGACGTTCAGCGTTACTGTCGATTACAACTAAGCCTTAGCGGCGTCGCTCGGGCGAGACCGAAGCGAGGCCAAGCAACCCCTCGGGCGTCGGCTGTCATGGCCGGCGCCCTTTCTTTTTGCCCACCGCGATAGTCACCGATTTCCGTTCCATGGTTAGCAAAGTCTCAACCATGTCGGGCGTAAGATTTTAGCCAGTCTGCCGGATTTGATGTCGCATCTCTGCGCACATGCACCCGGTTTTGTGGCGGAGGATTGCAATGGTGAATTTTGGATGGCGACGGGTGCTCGCTCTACTCGCGGTGCTTGGCGCGGCGACGGGTACGGCAATGCCCGCCCACGCCCAGGGGGATCTGCTGGTCGCGCCGACGCGGATCATACTAGACGGCCGCCGCTCAGCGGAAGTGGTGCTGAACAATATCGGTGCGACGCCGGCGACTTACCGGATCACGCTGGAGATTAAGCGGATGACGCCCGACGGCCGGTTGGAACTTGTCGCTCCCGACGCCCTGACTGATGCCGAACGGGCAATGCAGGAGATGCTTGTATTCAGCCCGCGTCGCGTCACCCTGCCGCCCAATCAGCCGCAGGTCATCCGCTTGTCTGCGCGCTTGCCAGAGGGATTGCCCGACGGCGAATATCGTGGACATCTCCTGTTCCGAGCGATTCCCGATGCACGCCCGGTAACTGGTGGCGGCGTTGCGGTCAGCGGCGGCGGAGTCGCCATCTCGCTCGTGCCAATATACGGCGTTACTATCCCGATCATTGTCCGCCGGGGCCAGCTTAGCGCGACGGCGGCGCTCGCTTTGCCGCGGATCATCGAGGAGGTGCCGGGCCGCCCGGTGTTTCAGCTCGACATTGGCCGCAACGGTGATCGCTCGGTCTATGGCGAGATCCTCGTCACGGTGCCGGGACAGACGATGCCGGTCATCGTCGTGCGCGGAGTCGGCGTCTACACGGAGCTGAACCAGCGCACGCTGAACCTCGCCATCACGCCGGAACAGGCCGCGTTGCTGCGCGGGCAGGAGGTCACGGTTCGCTATATCGAGGATCGCGATGCTGGCAGCGCCCTGATCGCCGAATTGGCCGGGGTGCGGATGTAGCAGCGGCGGCGGCGAACGGAGCCGCACCGGGGCTGATGCGCCGGATACTCCTCTCAATCCTCGCCGTCATGACGGCATGGGCGCTGCCGGGCCTTTCGCTCGGCGGCGCACCGCTATCTGCGGCTCATGCGCAAGCAAGTGCGCCACCCGCGGCGCCAACCCAGCCATTATCGGACCGTGACTGGCAGCCTGATCCGGAAGAACAATGGCTGTTCGACCTGCGCACTGACCGGTTCAGTCTCGGCCAGGGCATTCGCGGCTATGCGCGCGGCGCTGATACCTGCCTCGATTTGGGGGACATGATCCGCGCGCTAGATCTGCCGATTCGGATAAACCGCGAGTTGCGCCGCGCAACTGGCTGGGCGTTTGATGAGCGCCGGACGTTGCTGATTGACCGTGAAGCAGGCCGGGTAGAGGTGGCGAGCAACGTCATCCGCCTCGCCGCCGGGGATATTATTGATACGCCCGAGGGCTGGTGCGTGCGGCCGCAGCTGCTGGCGTCGTGGCTGGGCGTTACGCTCAACGTTGATCTCTCCAATTCGATCATTCGCGTCGTTTCCGACGCGCCGCTGCCATTTGAGCTGGCGGCAGAACGGCGCGCGCGCGCGGCGCGCGTGCGGCCAGCGGCGGTATTCAATCTGGCCGATCTACCGCAATCCCAGCGGCCCTATGCGTTATGGCAGGCGCCTTCGGTTGACGTGATCGCGACGACCGAGGTTCGCCGGGCGGCGGATGGCGGCACCGCAGCGCGGTTGCGCTATGAAATATTCGCGAGCGGCGAGGCGCTTGGTGCGTCGTTCGACGCTCGCTTGGCCTCAGATGAGCAAGGCGTGCCGGCAAGTTTGCGGGTGTCTGCCTACCGTTCCGATCCCGCCGGGACTTTGCTTGGCCCGCTGCGGGCGACGCACGTCGGGGCCGGCGACGTCACCAGCCTGATGACGCCGATTGCACTAGACAGCGCAGTCGGGCGCGGCGCGATTGTCACTAATCATGCGTTGGACCGCCCAGCTGCCTTTGACCGCACCAGTTTTCGCGGCGACATGCCTGCTGGGTGGGAGGCTGAGCTGTATCGCAATGGCCAATTGCTGGCCTTTGCCGCGCCTGATGCCTCGGGTCGCTACGAATTTCTCGATGTCGAGCTGATTTACGGGATGAACCAGTTCGAGATCATCCTTTACGGGCCACAAGGCCAGGTCCGGCGGGAGGTCCGGACCCTGCCGGTTGGTCTCGACTCCATTCCGACCGGGCAAAGCCAATATTGGTTCGGCGTGGTGGAGGAAGGGGTTGACCTGATCCCTTTGGGCGACCCGACCGGCGATCCACTCCGACGGGGTTTGCGCGCCGTTGCTGCCTTTGAACGCGGGCTCAACCCCAAAACCGGCATCGGCCTTTATGCGAGCAGCCGGACATATGACCGCCGCCGCTATTCTGGGGTGGAGGTTGCGCTCCGCCGGGCGATTGGCGCGACGTTGCTCGAGGCGGGCGGTGGCTGGCAATCGGGCGGCGGCATGGCGGCACGATTATTGTGGACCGGATTATTGGGGCGCGGCAGTTTTCAGGCCGAATCCTTGTGGCTGACCGGCGGTTATCTGACCGACCGGCTGCCGCTTGGCGTCACCAGCGCGCATGGGTTGACGATCGCCATGCCGCTGCGCCTCGGCACTGTGGTGCTACCGACGCAATTTGACGCGCGCTATCGCCATTTTGTCGATGGCTCGGCGCGGATCGAGGCAAATGGGCGATTGTCGGCGACATTCCGGCGCTTGTCGCTGACGACGCGGGTGCAATGGCACCAGACGACGCGGCCCGGCGCGGCTGATCCGCCGCCAGATGTGACCGCCGGGCTGCTGGCCAGTGTCCGGGTTGGTCGGGTGCGGGTGCGCGGCGATGTGCGGCTCGGCCTATCAGGCGCGGCGCGCACAGCAGTGGCGATCAGCGCCGACTGGCGGGTCGCCGACCATAGTGATTGGCGTGCGGAGCTGGGCTATGACGCCGACGGCCGCATTGGCCGCGCCGCATTGGCCTATACCCGCCGTTTCGATCGCTTTGCCCTGACCGCGCAGGCGCAAGGGTCGACCGACGGCGCGGTCGGCGCTGGACTAACGTTGAGTGTCGGCATTGGTCCCGATCCCACCAATGGCGGCATCCGCTTTTCGCGCGAACGGCTGGCGTCGCAAGGCCAGGCGATGGCTGAAGTATTCCGTGACGATAATGGCGACGGGCTCAGGCAGGCCGATGAAGAGCTGGTACCCGGCGTCATCCTGACAGCTGGTAACGCGGTCGCGGACACCCCCACTGGCGCCACAGGCCGCGCACTGATTGACGCCTTGCCTCCGCATCGTGCGGTGATGATCGGCATCGACGAAAGCTCGCTGGATGATCCGCTGGTCCGCCCGGCCTTGCCCGGCGTAGTGATCGTGCCGCGCCCTGGGGTGGTGACGACGATCCAGCTGCCGCTGGTCGCGGCGGGTGAGGTTGAAGGGATGCTGCTTACGACGGCGGGCAGCGGCATGGAAGGTGTCGACTTAGAGCTGGTCGATGCACGGGGGGTTGTCCGCGCCCGCACCCGCAGTGATTTTGACGGCTTTTTTCTCTTTGAATCGGTGGCTTATGGTAACTACCAGCTCCGTATCGCGTCGCTATCGGCGCAGGCCGTCGGCGTCGTCGCCACCCTCGGTCCGGTAACTTTGAGCCGCGCGCAGCCCCGCGCTCGGCTGGGCGACCGGCGGTTAACCCCGACGGATCAGATCGCCGCTGCACCGGCGGATACAGTCGCAGCAAACGGTGAGGAGGGCGCAGCGCGGCGTTAGCCCAGCGAGATTCGATGCATTGATCTGTAAATTTGGTGCGGCCAAGAAGACTCGAACTTCCACGGGATTTCTCCCACAACGACCTCAACGTTGCGCGTCTACCAGTTCCGCCATGGCCGCACCCGGATACAGCCGCTTCCCCCCAAAGACTGGTAGTCAGGGACGGCAAGCCCGGGCGCTTAGCAAAGCGGTCATGTTGGCGCAAGCCGCGCATGCGCTATCGCTTGCGATAGGGGAAGTCAGACAACGCTATCGCTTGCGATAGGGGAAGCTGAACCCGCTTATCGCTCCGGTGCCCAGCTGGCGGTCAGGGTTTCCGCGGCGCGAGGAATATCAACCTTGGCCTCGCTAAACCCGCGCCGTTCGCCGGCTGGCAGCACCGCGATGGGCGGGTCGATGATCCAGCTATAGACGATGCGATCCTGCGCATCGCGCAACTCGGCTTGGATCGGGGGCACTCTTTGCGCCCGGTCAGTCGGGTTGACGATGGTGCCGTTGGCAGCAAAATAAATTGTCCCGTCAGGCAGCGTCCGGTGGTCCTGCGCGCCAACCGGTAGCTCGATAAGCAAATCAGGTTCCGACGCTGAGCTGACTGCGAACATGTCGCGCACCTGATCGGGCACACCCCAATAGGCCGCGGCCGCGCCGCCGCCGATAACCAGCAGCGCAAAGGCGATGGCAGCAGCAGTCCACAGCCGCGCCGGATTGCGCCGACCTGGCCGTTGTCCCGCGCCGCGGTCCCGGAACGCGGGGGGGGGCGGTAGTTCATCGATGTCGCGGGCCCGGCGTCCTGGCTCGGGTGCAGGGTCGGGTATAGGGTCGACGGCTGGCTGTGTGGGTCGTTCCGGAATGACCGCCGCGGCGACCGCATCAATCGGCCGTTCGACAATGGGTGGCGGTGCGACTGGTGGGTTGACCCGTGTCGGTTCTGGCGTCGGCGGCGCATCTCCGCCCGCCGGTGCGACCGGCGCAACCGCGTCAGGCGTAGTCGCCTGAGCAGGCCCCTGGTGCCAGCGATGCCCGCACGCGGCGCAGCGCACGGATCGCCCTGCCGCACCAATGGCGGAATCGGGCACGACGTAGCGGGTGTGACAGGCAGGACAGCTGAGGATCATAATGGTCGCCAGCTTAAGCACGGCAACCGCCGCACTGGCAAGTGCGAGGCGGCAAGAGAGCGCCGCACTGGCAAGTGCGAGGTAGAGCATGTCCGCTAGTTGGCATCCGCTCGCTGCGCTTTACTGCACCGCAAAAGCCGGGCATCACCCCGGAGTACAGACGAGGGGCGGGCAACAGTCAGCACCCCAGAGCATCAAAGGCACGGCGCGCGCGGCAATGACACACATGGTACAGCGCGGTGGCAGTGACTTTGTGGTCCGGTTCGACAATGTCGGCTTGCGCTATGGGCAGAGCGAAGAAACGCTCTCCGACATCAGCTTTTCATTGGTCCCCGGCGGCTTTTACTTTCTGGCCGGGCCGTCGGGCGCGGGTAAGACGACGCTCCTCAAGCTGCTCTATCTGGCGCTCAGGCCGACCCGCGGCGCGGTGACGATGTTCGGCAACGACATGGTGACGCTCGATCGGCCCCGGCTGCCGGGATTTCGCCGGCGGCTGGGCGTGGTGTTTCAGGATTTCCGGCTGATCCCGCATTTGTCGGCGTTCGACAATATCGCCTTGCCACTGCGCATTTCTGGGGTTTCCGATGCCGATCTGCGCAGCCCGGTGGATGAGCTGCTTGACTGGGTGGGGCTGACCGCACGCCGTGATGCTCGCCCGTCGGCGCTGTCTGGCGGGGAACAACAACGGGTCGCGATTGCCCGCGCGGTGGTCGGGCGGCCTGAATTGCTGATTGCCGACGAACCCACCGGCAATGTCGATCCTGAAATGGCGGTAAGGTTATTGTCGTTATTTGAGGGGCTTAACCGGCAGGGCACAACAATTGTCGTTGCCACTCATGACGTGCATCTGATGAACCGGGTGCAAGGGGCACAGATGATGCGGCTAACCAAAGGGCGGCTCGCCGACCCCACCGGGTCGCTGCGCCATCCTCCCGCTAGCCTGCGCAGCGGCGGTGCCCCAAGCGGCTCGGGCACGAGTGCATGAGCCGGGCACCGTCGCCAACGTTGCTCCTGCCTGGTCTCGACGGTGGGCCAGCGCCGTGGGTCGTGGCAGTGATGAGTGCGCTGGCCCTGCTGGCGCTGGCGCTGGCAGCGGCGCTCTCGCCTGCCGCCCGCTCGCTAGGCGAACAAATTGCTGGGCGCGCGACGATCCAGATTGTCGAGGGTGATCCGATCAGCCGCCGCGAGGCCGTCGGCGCGGCGCGGCGCTTGCTCGCTGATGCGCCGTATGTCGCGGCCGTGCGCACCGTGCCCGAGGCCGAATTGACCGCGATGGCTGAACGCTGGTTGGGCGAAGGGGTGCGCGAAACCGGCTTACCGCTGCCCGCGCTGATTGACGTTGACCTGATTAGCGGCGGCAATGCCGCGACCATGGCGCAATTGCGCCGCGACGTTGGTCGCAATATCCCGGGTGCGCGGGTGGTGGCGCATGCTGACTGGCTGGGTCCGGTCGGCGGCCTGTTCCGTTCGCTAGCATGGATTGCGCTGGCGCTGGCGCTGGTGCTGCTGCTCGCCAGCGGGGCAGTGGCGGTGCTGACGGTGCGGGCGACTCTGGCGGCGCAGCGCGGCACTATCGATATTCTCCATCTGGTTGGCGCAACCGATACCCAGATCGCCCGGTTGTTTCAGCGGCAGGTGGCCCGCGATATGGGGGTGGGAGTGGCACTGGGCGCGCTCGCAGCACTTGTCATTGCGCTAATGATTGGGTGGCAATTGCGCGGCATTACGGCGGGCCTGCTCCAAGGCGCGACCAATGTCGGATGGTCGTTTCTGCCGCTGTTGCTGGTTGCGCCGCTGTTCGTGCTGCTCACCGTTCTCACGACACGCTGGACAGTATTGCGCGCCCTCAGGGCGATGCCGTGATGCCAATGTGCTAAGCACGTGCCATAAGCGCACCCTATGATTCATCGCGTCTTCGCCACTATCGCCCTGTTGTGGCTGCTCGGCTTTGGCTGGTTCGCGCTGTTTTTGCCGCAGCCGCTGGGCGATTGGCGGACCGATGCCATTGTCGTGTTCACTGGCGGGCCGCACCGGATCGACCGGGCGCTGGATTTGCTGGAGGATGGTCAGGCGCGCCGGGTGCTGATTTCGGGCGTTGCCCGCGGCGTGCGCGCGGCTGATCTGGCGCGTGAATATCGCCGCCCGGTCGCGCTGTTCGATTGCTGCGTCGCACTGGGGCGCGAGGCGGTCGATACCCGGTCTAATGGCGATGAGGTCGCCCGCTGGGTCGAACGACGCGGCTATCGCTCAATCCGCCTCGTCACCACCGACTGGCACATGCGCCGCTCGCGCTACGAGCTTGACCGGGTCTTTGGCGATAATGTCATCATCCTGACAGATGCAGTGCCGTCGCGTCCCTCGCTCGGCACCCTGTGGCTTGAATATAACAAGCTCGTGCTGCGGTGGATTGGCGCGCTGGTCGGCTTGTGACGACCCGTCCAATGATCATCCGGATGGCGATGCTGCGCACTCTCATCTGGCTACCGATCTTTTACGGCGGCTCGCTGCTGCTCATGCTCCTTGCCATGGCGAGCTTGTTCGTGTCCGACCGCTGGCTCCGCGTAGTGCCTTTGTGGTGGGCACGTTGGCAACGCTGGTGCGGGCGGGCGATTCTTGGCCAACATGTGGTGACGGACGGCATCATCCCCCCCGGGCCGTTCCTGTTGGTGATGAAGCATGAGGCGATGTTCGAGACGATCGACATCATGCTGCTGCTCGATCAACCGGTTATTTTTGCGAAGGCCGAGCTATTTCGTTTGCCACTCTGGGGCACATTGGCGCGGCATTACGGCCTGATCGCGATTGACCGCGACGGCGGTGCGTCGGCGCTGCGGCATATGCTGGGCGAAGCGCGGGCGGCGGTGGCGGCGGGGCGGCCACTGGCGCTTTATCCCGAAGGCACGCGCGTTGGCGTGGGCGAGGCCCCAGACATTCGCGCCGGATTTGCAGCGCTTTACAAAATGTTAGCGCTTCCGGTGGTCCCAGTGGCGATTGCTTCGGGGCATGTCCGGGATCGCCCCGGCTGGATGCGGCTGCCCGGCACCATCCGCTACCGCATCGGCGAAACCATCCCCGCCGGCCTCCCGCGGGGAGAGGCTGAGGCGCGCGCTCATGCGGCGATAAATGCGCTAAACGGCCCCGACAGGGATGGCAGGGGTGCCCAGCCGTGATAGGCGCGCACGTATGAAGTCGCTCGGCATAGTGGGTTTCGGTGCCTTTGGCCGCCTGGCGGCAACGCAACTGGCTGGCCGCTTTGCCATCGGCGTCCATGATGTCGACGTGACGGCATCAGCAATCAGCGACGCCAGCTTCACCCCGATGACCCTGATCGAGGCGGCAACCCGCGATGTCGTTTTGGTCGCCGTGCCGGTGCAGGTGATGG
>JANOPV010000074.1:0-5094 GCA_031422035.1 Sphingomonas sp.
GACGGGTTCTGCATGGTGCGTGCTTTTGCGAAAATCCCTGAGGCGATAAATCATCCATGGGAGCTATCCCTGCCCGGGTTCCGGCCCGACGCACATGGCCCCCACCTGACGTTACTGGCGTCAGAGGATCTTCCGGCAAACGGCCTACGCGGTCCCGTCACCTACCGCCCCGGCAGTCGACATAGCGCTTATAATGACTGACAAAGCGACGATGCGCGTTGCGGCGCGCGCAGGCCGACGGGACTTTGTCGCCGCCAACAGAGCACGCCCGGAAATCCCTGCTCCCAAAGCATTTTTAGCAATGCTCGACTGGCGGATGATTATCGCCAGCTATCGTCCGATGGGTAGTGAGGCGTCGCCAACTGAGATTGACCGGGCAGCACAGGACTCAGGCTGCGTCATTGCATATCCACGAATTGACAGCCCGGATGCGCCGCTGAGCTTTCGGCTTGCACCGGCATCGGCGGATTGGGAATGCGGCCCACATGGGATTATGCAGCCTAGGGCCCACACGCCGATGTGTACGCCTACGATCGCCATAGTGCCGTTGCTGGCATTCGACCGACGCGGCAACAGGATCGGCCAGGGTGGTGGCTATTATGATCGGACCGCAGCAGCAGTGCCGCAAATGGCGCTTTATGGGCTCGCTTGGTCCATCCAAGAGGTTGCCGCCGTACCGCATGACGCCCATGATCGCCCATTAACAGCCGTTATCACCGAACGTGAATGGATTTGGATAAAGCATGACTGATCGGAATGACCAGCCCGCAGCCAATTGGCGCAAGCCTGCCGGCGCATTTTTGATTGTGGCGATGATCGCGGGGTGGGCCGCGCTGGTCAGCTCGGCGATGGATTTCTTCCCCGACCTGCCAATCTGGCTCACCCTGGCTGTCTATGCCGTCGCTGGAGTGATCTGGATCTTTCCGGCCAAGAACATCCTGATCTGGATGGAGACTGGGCGCTGGACCTCACCCCGTCCGTGACCGGACGCGGGCGACCAAAATTCTGAAAATCATGAATAATGGCGCGAGTGACGGGACTTGAACCCGCGACCTCCGGCGTGACAGGCCGGCGCTCTAACCAACTGAGCTACACCCGCGTATGGTGTGAGGCGCGGCGGATATGCGGCGCACGGTGGCAAGTCAACCATTGAGTGGCGCGGCCTCAGAAATTACGGTGGTTTCAGTAACGGCTCCGACAACCGAGACGTCGCCATCACTGCCTTCAGCGGGCCGCGCGACCATCAACGACGTCCACAATGTCTGACCCACAACCAGGAGCGGAACCGCAAGAAACGCGCCGGGCGCACCCCAAATCCAACCCCAAAAGCTAAGCGAAACGAGAATTAGCATCGGATTGAGGGTGAGACGCCGTCCCAGAACGTAGGGCGTGATAAAATTTGCCTCAACATTATGCAGTCCGACCTGAATGAAGGCGGGCAGCAGTGCGAGGCCAACGCTATCGAACGTCATCAGCCCGCCCAACGCGAGCAAACCCGCCGCGACTACCGGCCCGACATAGGGCACGAAGTTGCACAGTGCGACGATCCCGCCCCACATCAGCGGCGACGGCATTCCTAACGCCCATAACAACAGCGCCACTGCCAGACCCAGCAGAAGGTTGATGATCGCAATGGTCCCAAGATAGGCAGCGGTCGCATCGACGACGTTCTGGAGGACGCGCGCGGTCGTCATCGCACTATCGAAACTTCCCCGCGCACTGATTGCTGTGCGCCGCATGTCCGTCCACCCGGCGAGCATGAAAAAGATAAGCAACAGCGCAAAAAACGTCTGAAACACCGCAGCGGGGGCAGATGACGTCAGATAATCGAGAAAGGATTCGGGCGCCTCAATGGCCACAGCCTGCGCTTGTTGCGCTGTCTGACTCGCGAATGAATTTAAAGCATCATCTACAAATCTTTGTAAATTTGCGTAAAAATCAATGAGCGGCGCAAGATTCTGTTGGATACGCGGCAGACGGTGCGGCAGATCAATGAACCAGTCGGACGCTGGCAGGATAATCAGCGCCAGAGCTCCGTTGAAGACCAGCAGAAACGCAATGATGCATATCGCCGCCGCCAGCGCCGATGGCACCCGGCGGCGCTCCAGCCAGTTGAGCGCCGGGACCAGCGCGATCGAGATAACCAACGCCGCGGTCACCGGCAAAAAGAACTCTGCACCGGCTTGCAGCGCAAACGGGACGCCCAAACCGAGGGCAACTAGGGCGCTACCCGCAATAATTCGCAACAAACGATTGCGGGTGGCCGAATCCGTTGGTGCAATCATAGCCTGGTAAAAATCCCGAACTTCATGACGTTAACATGAGAATATCGCGTTTCAGGCGCGGGCGCTATCCCGTGGAGGGCAGATTAACGAAATCTTTGAACCTTTTGGGCAGAAGCATTGGGACTTCCAGAGGGACCAACGCTCATGTTCGACCAGTTTCGCGATTTTCCGCATTCCGCCAAGCGCACCAGCAGCTGTGCATTGCTGCTCGCCAGCGCCGCTATCTGCCTGCCCTTCAGCGCTGCGCAAGCCGCCGGCACGCGGGCAGGCACCAACATCGATAACACGGCGACGGCGACCTACGACCAGGGCGGCACACCGACGACTGTCGATTCCAATACGCATCGCATCCTCGTTGACGAGTTGATCGATGTGACCGTCGACTGGAGCGACCCAGCGGACGTAGCGACCACCCCGGGCGCCACTAATCAGGTGACCGCCTATCGTGTTACGAACAACGGTAACGGGATTGAAACATACGGATTGACCACAGTGTCGACGGTCGCCGGTGATAATTATGATCCGACTGTCACCTCAATCGTCATCGATGATGGTGATGGCGTCTACGAACCGGGGATCGACGTCGTTTACGTCCCCGGGTCAGGCGATCTAGTCCTGAACCCCGATCAAGCCATAACCGTTTTTGTGCTGGTAACCACGCCTAGCGGTGTTGTTGATAATGATCGCGGTGGCGTTCGCCTGATCGCGACATCGCGCACCGGCATCGGCGCACCGGGTGCCAGCGTCCCGCTCGCTGGCGAAGGCGGCGGTAGCGCCGTGTTCGGCCCTAGTGGGGGGGATGGCGACGACACCGGCTATTATGATGTGGCGTCGGCGACAGTCGCGCTGTTGAAAACCGCCACCATTGTCGACCCGTTCGGCGGCGCGACCGCGGTCCCGGGCTCGATTGTGACCTACCAAATCGTCGCGACCGTGACCGGGAGCGGCAGCTTGCCTGCGCTCCGCATCAATGATGCGGTGCCAGCCAACACGACCTACATCCCGGGCACTGTCACCTTGGGCGGCACCGCCCAAACTGACGCCGTCGACGCCGATGCCGGTAGCTTTGCCGCCAATAGCGTTGCGGTCACTCTCGGCACCGTTGCCGGCGGCAGCACCCGCACCGTCACCTTCCAAGTTCGCATCAATAACTAAGGAATACGCCATGTTGAAGCGTTTGATCCTGCTCGCCACCGCCGCTGTTGCCGTCGCAACGCCCGCTTTGGCGCAATCCAACAACCCAGTGCAGCTTAACAGCGATGTTCTGGTTGAGCGGACCGTCACCGAGGGCACACAAACCCGCGTCGTGCTCGAAGAGCCGCGCGCTGTGGTTCCCGGCGACACGCTGGTGTTCGTGCTGCGGTATGAGAATACCGGTCGGCAGCCAGCGACCAACTTCGTCATCACCAATCCGTTGCCACAGGCGGTCCGCTACACCGGCACCGTTGATGCAGGCGCGACGGTTTCAGTTGATGGCGGCCGCAATTGGGGCCTGCTGAGCGCGCTCAGCGTCCGTGAGCCAGGCGGCGCCATGCGCCCTGCCCGTGCTGAGGAAGTCACACATATTCGCTGGGCCTTTGCCCAACCGATTCCGGCCGGTGATTCCGGTCGACTGATGTTTCGCGGCATCGTCCGATAACCCGTTCCACCGCGATCCGTGAAGGCTGCCGACGGTTTTATGGCAGCCACAAGAACCAACCAAGGAGATCAGCAGTGACCAGCAAGCTGAAACGCCTGGGGACATGCAGCATCATCGCCCTGGCGGCAGTCGGCGCAATGCCGGCGCTTGCCGGGGGAACGCTCGCCGGATCCTCAGTGACCAATACTGCTACCGTCAACTATAATGTCGGCACCGTTGCGCGCACTGCCAACGACACCGATGTGTTTGTCGTTGACCGCAAAATCGACCTCGTCGTTGACGAGACCGATGGCGCTGCGACCGTTGTTGCCCCCGGCCAAACCGGTGCGGTGACCACGTTCACGTTGCAAAACACGTCGAATGCCGTGCTCGATTTCAGCCTGACAACGGTTCAACCCGTTGGCGGCGCTGCGACCTTTGCCGGTACTGACAGTTTCAACGTCACGAACGTCAAAATCTATCGCGATACCAATGGCGATGGCGATTATGATGTCGGCTCCGATCTGGAAGTGATCCAGTCGGCTGGCACCTATTACATCGACGAACTCGCCATTGATGCGGTGGTTCGCCTGTTTGTCGTGGCCGATATTCCGTCCGCGCAAACCGGCGTTGACGTTGCAGCCATTCGTTTGGCGGCAACGACGCGCGAAGGCGGCACCGCAGCCACCATGGGCGGCGTTGTCACAGCTTCGGGTAGCGACACTGTTGGCGTTATGGATACCGTATTTGCCGATGATGACGACATTGTCGGCAATCTGCGCGACGGCGTCGACAGCGACAGCGACGACTATACGGTCGATGCAGCCAACCTCGTGGTTGGCAAAAGCAGCACACTCGTCAGCGATCCGATCCCGGGCACCCCGGATTTCCACATCCCGGGTGCAACGGTCCGCTATTGCATCGTCGTGCGCAACACGGGTGACGCAGCTGCGACATCCGTTGCCATCGCCGATAGCTTGCCGACGACGATGAACATCGTTGCCAGCACGCTGCGGATCAACGCGACGGTCAATGACAGCGGCACGCCGGGCAATGTGCTCGACGATACCTGCGGCACCGACGGTGTTGCTGGGGGCACGGCGACCGACAATGTCAGCCCCACGGCAGATACCGTGGCCTGGACCGTTGGCTCGCTTGCCGCGAACACCTCTGTCGGCCTCGTCTTTGAAG
>JANOPV010000075.1:0-2150 GCA_031422035.1 Sphingomonas sp.
CCCACGCAAATAGCCGTCGGCATAGCCCAGGTTGATCACGGCTATGGCGGTGTCCTGCTCAGCCACCCAGGTCGCATTATAGCCGACCGATTGGCCAATCGGCACCAACCGCCGCTGAATGATCTGTGCTTCGGGCCAGACGACTTGGCGGATATGCCCCTGTGCTTCGGGCCTCGGGATCGCACCATAGAGCGCCAAACCGGGGCGTGTGAGGCCAAAGGCATAGTCGCTCCCGAGGCAAATTCCGGCGCTGTTGGCGAGGCTATACCGACGTGCGGGAATGCCCCGCGCCGCGCCCGAAAACGCCAGCAATTGCAAGTGATTCAGCGGGCTATCCTCGTCGGCGGCAACGAGATGGCTCATCACTGTGTCGATGTTCAGTCCATCAAATAGACCGGAGTGCGCATCCGCAGCCGATAGACCAAGCCGGTTCATCCCCGTATCAATCATGATGTCACACGGCCGCCCCGGCGCAGCGCTGCGCCATCGCGCGACTTGGGCAGCGCTATTGAGGACCGGGCGGATATGCGGCAGCGCGAGTGCCAGCGCCATATCCGCATCCCGGACCCCGTGGAGGACGGCGACACCATCACCCTGCCCAGCCTGATGCAATGCCACCGCCTCAGACCAGGTGGCGACGAAAAAATCGCGGCAGCCGGCAGCGCGGAGTCGCCGGACAATCTCGGTCGCTCCCAGCCCATAGCCATTGGCCTTGACCGCCGCACCGCACGCCGCTTGCCCGCTGTGCGCCGCCAGCCAGCGCCAGTTCGTGACCAGTGCAGCGGCGTCGAGCAGCAATCTCAAAGGGGCTTGAACGCCGGTCATTGCCATCGCTGTGGCGTGATGCGGATCGCTATTCAAGGTCCTTGCGATATGTCTCTGGCAGCCAAATTGCGCTCACGAAAAACGCCATCACAACAATCGCGACTGTGTACCATAAGCCAGCATAGGCATCGCCGGTGCGCACCACGATATATTGCGAGATAAACGGCAGAAACCCGCCAAAATAGCCGGTGCCGATATGGTAGGGCACCGACATCGAGGTATAGCGGATGCGCGCCGGAAACAGCTCGACCATGATCGCTGCAACCTGACCATAGGTCATCGCCGACAGCGCCACCATGATCGCGATCGCGAGGATGATCTTCCACGGCTGTTTCTCGGCGGGGTCGGCGGTTTCTGGATAGCCCGCCGCTGAGAGCGCGGCGATATACGCGGCCTCATCAAAGCCCGACACCCGCGCCGAGCCAACCTGCAACATCACTGCGTCCGCCTCAGCCTTGCTGTAGCTGATGCCGCGCTTGGTCAAAAAGGCCAGTGCGCGTTCGCAATCGGTGTCGGGTCTGCCGAACACGCTGACGTCGCAGTCCGCGGGAATCGATACCGTTACTGGCGATGCCGCCTGCGCCCGTGCCAGCGCCGGGTTTGCGCCATCGGCCATCATATGAAACAGCGGAAATACCAGCAACGCTGCGAGGACGTAACCGGTCAGCAGCAATTTTTTGCGGCCGATATGGTCGGACAGCCAGCCAAAGCCAACGTAAAGCGGCGCGGCGAGGAGTGCCCCCACCGCCATATAGCCAAGCGCCTCCGTCTCGGGGACGCGCGCGGTGTTCTGGAGGAAATAGAGCGTGCCGAACTGGCTGGTGTAGTAAATCACCGTCAATCCAGCGGCGACTCCGAACATGGCAGTGAAGATGCGACCGATATTGCCGGGTTCGCGCACACTGTCCGCAATCGGGTTTCTGGACGTGGTCCCTGCATCCTTCATCGCCTGAAATACTGGGCTTTCGGACAATTGCATGCGGATATAGATCGAAATGGCAAGCATGATCAGGCTGAGCAGGAACGGGATGCGCCAGCCCCATGCGGCAAAATCCTCCGCTGAGATGAAGGTGCGACAGGCGAGGACAACCGAGACCGCGAGCAGAAATCCACCGACCACCGAAATCTGGATCCAGCTGGTATATTGGCCGCGCTTGCCCGGGGGCGCATGTTCCGCAACATAGATGGCCGCGCCGCCATATTCGCCGCCCAGCGCCAGCCCCTGCAACAACCGCAGCGCGACCAAGGCGATCGGCGCCGCCACCCCGGCCGAGGCATAGCTTGGCAGCAGCCCGACGAGAAAGGTCGATAGCCCCATGATCCCC
>JANOPV010000076.1:0-1717 GCA_031422035.1 Sphingomonas sp.
TGCCCTGTTGACGAGAGGCCCCGTGACGAGAAGGCGGTCAGCACGGCATCGACCAGACCGCCTTGCCGTCCGTTAGTGCGGGTGAAGCTGCCATGGTTGACGATGGCGACATCGCCCAGCGCGGTGGTGGCGTTGTTGGCGTTGCCGACATGGCTGAGTCTGCGGACCCGAGCGGTGCGCAGGCTCATGACCTCACGCGCATCATCGTCGCCATTGCCATTGCGATCACGCCAGATCTTGAAGTCGCGGAAGCGGGCGTCGCGTGACGACAGCTGGCCATCGCCGTTGCTGTCGAACGCCGCCAGCCCCTCAAGGTCGGAGCGGGCATTGGCGATGTCACCCGTAAAGCTCATCTCACCCGCATTGCTCAGCGTGCCATTGCCATCACGGTCGAGGAACAACAGCCCCTCACCGCGTCCGAACCAGCTGGTGTCGTCGCCAATGCCATCGCCGTCCATGTCGAAGCTGGCGTTGCTGTTGGCGGCGCTGAGCGTCGTAACCCCGCCGCCATCAAGATCGAGGATGATCGGTGAGGTGATGCTGATCGTCTGATCGGAGAAGCGCGCGAACTCGATACCGACCACGGTGTCCGTGCCGTCATTGCCGTCAGCCGCTGCATCATTATCAACGATCTGCACGCTGCCATTATTGGTCACCACGCTGTAGGATGCGCGCAGCCCCTGATAGATGGCGGTATCCGAGCCCAGTCCGCCAGTGATCGCGTCATTGCCCTCAAGGCCATAGATCTGGTCATTGCCGCCGCCGGTGGTGAGCGTGTCACCAGCGCGGCCGCCAAAGTAGAAGAAGTTGCCGTTGGTCTCCGCGGCACCATTGATGGTCATCGCCGTGGTGACATTGCGGCCAAAGACCGTCTTGGTCGCACCGCCTGCGGTCCACACATCAGTCAGGGTAATGTTGAAGCTGTTGGGCGTGCCCGACGGCCCCGCGAGCAGCACCAGCACCTCGACATCGGCGCTTGCGCCAATGCTGATGCTATAGTCGCCATCGAGCGCGAGCTGGTCATTGGTCCCGCCGCCGCCGGTTACGCTGTCGCCCGCCGCCCATTTGCCGGGGCCGAAATAGAAGCCATCGCTCAATGCGCCGCCGGTGATCGTGTCGGTGCCAAGGCCGCCATAGGTGATGATGGTGCCATTGGTCTCCGCCGCCGCATTGACGGTGAAGTTCTGCCCTGCGCCCAGATTGCCGCCAAACACGGTAAAGGTTGCTCCCGCCGCCACCGTCGCGTCGCTTGTCGCGATGTTGTAGTTGTTGCCAGCACCCGGCAGACACGCGAGCACCTCGACATTGATAAGGTTTTGCTCGCCGAAGAAGTTTGTCCCCAGTGCTAACGCATAATTGCCACTGATGCCGACCTGATCATTGCCTGTGCCGCCGTCGACAGCGTCCAATGTATTAAATGCAGAGCCAAAAATGATGACATCGTCGCCGCCGCCCGCGTTCACCCGGTCGTTCCCGCCAAAGGTGAGATTGAGCGTATTGGCCAGCGCATTGCCGGTGATTAGATCGTTACCGCTGCCGCCAATTGCATTTTCAATATTTGTCCCGCGCGCAATGGAGACATTGCCGACCCGGGCGCCAATATCGGAAAAAGTCTCCTGCTCCAGAAAAATGCGCTGGTTTTGACTAAAGCCGGAATAATCGAGCGTGTCGATGCCGCCATTGTCGTAAATCGTGTAACCCACCCCCGGATTGGCTG
>JANOPV010000077.1:0-17783 GCA_031422035.1 Sphingomonas sp.
CCGGACAATGTTGTTGGCCTGTCGGCGGGCGGCAATTTGCCGACGACGATCCTCTACGCAGCGGACGGGCGCGAAGTGCTGCGGGTCATCGGTCCGCTCGATTGGGCGGGTGCCGAGGCTGGGCGATTGCTGGACGAGATCGGGCTATAACGCCGCAGATGGTCAAAAGGGGGTTTGCCCGCCGCTCTGCTCGGCTATGAGAGAGCCGTAGCGGCAGTTGCCGAGCCGCCGGGGGATGACGCGTTCCATGGATATGTATCTGCCCGTTGCGAATATGTCGGTGAACATGCTGTTCATCGTCGCGCTGGGCGGGATGGTGGGCGTATTGTCCGGCATGTTCGGGGTTGGCGGCGGATTTCTGACAACGCCGCTGCTGATTTTCTATGGCATTCCGCCCACGGTCGCGGCGGCATCGGCGGCGACGCAGGTCACCGGGTCGAGCGTATCGGGCGTGATCGCGCATTTGCGCCGCGACGGCGTCGACATGCGGATGGGTGGAGTGCTGGTCGTTGGCGGGATCATCGGATCGCTGCTGGGCGCGTGGCTGTTTGAATGGCTGCAGCGGCGCGGACAGATCGATACCGTCATCACCTTTCTCTACCTCATCATGCTGGGCACGATTGGCGGGCTGATGTTGCGCGAATCGCTGGATACACTCAAAGCAATGCGCGGGGGTGCGCCCTTGCCGCCGCGGAAACGCCGGCACCATCCACTAGTTGCCGCCCTGCCCCTACGCTGGCGCTTTTACAAATCCGGGCTGTATATTTCGCCGTTGGCCCCGCTATTGCTGGGCGTGGCGACCGGGATATTGACGATCCTGCTGGGGGTTGGCGGCGGGTTCATCATGGTGCCCGCGATGCTCTATCTGCTCGGCATGGGCGCGCAGGTGGTGGTCGGCACATCGCTGTTCCAGATCCTGTTCACGACGATTGCGGCGACGATGGTGCATAGTGTGACGACGCGGGCGGTGGACATCGTGCTGGCGCTGCTGCTGCTGGTTGGCGGGGTGATCGGCGCGCAGATCGGCGCGCGGCTGGCGATGAAGGTTGACCCCGCCAAGCTGCGCATGGGTTTGGCGGTCGTCGTGCTGATCGTCGCTTTGCGGATGGCGCTGGGCCTGGTGTGGCAGCCCGATGAGATTTACACGGTGCAGCCGCTGTGAAGGCGCTGCGGGCCTTGATCGCGCTGGTCGCCGCCCTGCTGCTGCCGACCACTGCGTTGGCGCAGGCGAGCGACCCGATATTGGTGCCCGATGTGTCGAGCCGGACGATCGAGATCAAATATAGCTTTACCGGCGAGGATCTGTTGCTGTTCGGGGCGATATTATATCCGGGCGGGCGCCGCCCTGATGCCCGGGTGGATATTGTCGTCGTCATCAAAGGGCCGACGAACAACATCCGAGTGCGCGAAAAACGGCGCGTTGTCGGGGTCTGGCTGAATGCCGAGAGCGTCCGCTTCGGATCGGTGCCCGGCTATTATGCGGTTGCCTCATCACGCCCGATTGCGACGATCATGGATGAGCGGACGGCGGCGATTTACGAGCTTGGTCTAGCCAATCTGTCGCTGAGCCCGTCGGCGTTTGGGGAGGCCGGGCAGCTGCGGCGGTTTCAAGCCGGGCTGGTCGACCTGTTCCGGCGGCAAGAGCTGTTTTCCGAGGATGCGACGACAGTCGAGATCACCGACGGCGTGCTCTATCGCGCCCGCATCAACATTCCGGCGCGGGTGCCGGTGGGGCGATACACCGCAGAAACCTATCTGGTGCAGGACGGACGGGTGATTGCGGTGGCGTCGCGCGACATCGACATCCGCAAGACGGGATTTGACCGGGCGGTGGCAATGGCGGCGGAAAATTATGGGCTGTTTTACGGCCTGCTCGCCGTAGCACTGTCGGTTGGCATGGGCTGGCTGGGCGGCTGGCTGTTCCGGAACCGTTAAGCCGACGCCCACGCAGCACTGATGCTGCTACCCGTGCAGCACCGCTAGCAAGCAGTTTATTAACCATGTCGCGGTATCGCTGAGGATAGAGGGCGCGCGGTTGTGGGCGCCTGCCGGGGACTGCACTTATGGATTTCATGGCCCACCAGCCACGGTCAGAAGCGCCTGACGATATGCTGCCAGCCGCGCCCAAAGCGGTGCCGCAAGGGGCCATTCGGATCGGTGAAGTGATCGAGATTGCCGGGTCATCGTCGCAATTGCTGCTCGACGCGGGCGTCCTCCACTCGCTGGTCAACCATGCCGATCCATCGGTAGCAATGGCCGGCCAAGTGGGTAGCCAAGTCAAAATCCGCATCGGCGACAACTGGCTGGTCGCCGGTATCCGCACCCAGAAAATGCACCAGCGCGAAGCCGGGCTGATCGTCGCCGCTATCGATTTTCTGGGCGAAGGCGATGAAGAAGTTCTGACCGGGCGGATCAACAATTTCCGTCGCGGCGTCACCCGCTATCCGATCCCCGGCAGTGAGGTTTATGCGGCGAGCAGCGCTGACATGCGCCAGATTTATGCGGCTGATAACCGCCCACATATCGACATCGGCACGATTTACCCGACCAAGGACACCCGCGGCGCACTGTATATTGACGCAATGCTGGGCAAGCATTTCGCGTTGCTAGGATCAACCGGCACCGGCAAATCGACCAGCGCCGCGCTGATCCTGCACAAGATTATCGAGATGGCTCCGCAGGGCCACATCGTGATGATTGACCCGCACGGCGAGTATAGCGCCGCGTTCAAAAGCAAGGGGGCGATCTTTGACGTCGACAACCTCGCCATGCCCTATTGGCTGCTCAATTTTGAGGAGCATTGTGAGGTGTTCGTCACCTCCGAAGGCAAGGAACGCCAGATTGATCGCGACATCCTGTCGCGTTGCCTGTTGGCGGCGCGCGCGAAAAACCGGGCAGCGGAAGGCGTGTCCAAACTGACGGTCGATTCGCCAGTGCCCTATCTGCTCTCCGATTTGCTCAACATCATGCAAACGGAAATGGGTAAGCTCGACAAAGCAACGTCAAGCGCGCCGTTCCTGCGGCTGCGCTCCAAGATTGACGAGCTGCGCGCTGATCCACGCTACGCCTTCATGTTCTCCGGCATGCTGGTTGGCGATACGATGGCGGCGTTCCTCTCCAAAGTGTTCCGTCTGCCCGCCGATGGCCGACCGATTTCCATCGTCGATGTGTCAGGCGTGCCGTCTGATGTGGTCAAGGTCGTGGTCGCGGTGCTAGCGCGGATGGTGTTCGATTATGCGATCTGGTCACGCCACGAACCGCAGCGGCCGATCCTGCTCGTCTGTGAAGAAGCGCACCGTTATGTGCCCAATGAGCGGCAGGCGGATGCAAGTTCGGTCGGCCGCATCCTGTCCCGCATCGCCAAGGAAGGCCGCAAATACGGCGTGTCGCTGGGTCTGATTACGCAGCGCCCATCCGATCTGGCCGAAGGCGTGCTGTCACAATGCGGCACCATCATCGCCATGCGCCTGAACAACGAACGCGATCAGAATTTCGTGAAGGCTGCGATGCCCGAAGGGTCGCGCGGGTTCATCGATTCGATCCCCGCGCTGCGCAACCGCGAATGCGTGATCTGCGGCGAAGGCGTGTCGGTCCCCATCCGGGTAATGCTCGACACGCTGGAAGAAGACAAACGCCCAGCCTCCACTGACCCGCTGTTCAGCCAGCTGTGGTGCAATACCGGCGGTGAGACTGAGATTATCGACCGGGTTATTCGCAGGTGGCGTTCGCAGGGGCGCTAATGCGCGGAGCTATTCGGCGGGCGGTTCCCATAGCTCGATCGGGTTACCCTCCGGGTCATGGACGCGAGCGAAGCGGCCAACCGAGGGGTCGTCCCACGATGGATCGGTGACAATCGGCAGGCCATGTTCGCGGAACGGCGCGAGCACAGCATCGAGGTCATCGACGCGCAGGTTCAGCATGAACGCCTTGTTGGCGGGGAAATAATCGGTGTCGGTCTTAAACGGCGCGAACACGGTTGGCCCGGCGGTGGTCGCCCAATACCATTCGTTCGCTGCCGCGCCGGGATCTGACACACAGCCAGCGCCGATGCCCAGCATCTCCCGATACCATAGGTTCAGCGCGTCGGGGTCGGTGCTGCGGAAAAACAATCCGCCAATGCCGGTAACGCCCATTGTCGATACTCCCGGTTTTAGCGGGTGATTGCCGACCCGCTGTTGCGGAACTCTTCGCGCACTGAGCCTGATCCGGCAAGTCTGGGGTCGATATAGCTTGGAGCGGGGGCGGCGCGTTCGCGGGCTGCTGCAGGCTGTGCGGGGACGATGCCCGCAATCGCTGCCGAACCGGTAGTGCCGTTCGCGGGCGCGGCGGTTGCCGACTGGCCAGCCGCTGCGGCCTGCGCTTGTGCCGCCTGAATCGCCGATAGCGTTGCCTGATCGATATTGGCTGGGAATGGCGCGTTGGGTCCGGTCGGCGGCGGGCTGCGACCAGAACGGGCGGCAAGCTGTGCGGCAATCGACAGATAGGGGCCGGGCGCCGGTTCACGGCCGGAATAGGGGCGCAGATAGGCATCTGGCAGGCCCCAGCGGCCGCGGAACCGGTGGAAAATATGTGCGCCGATCACATTGGTGGTGGCAAGGGTGCGCCCCCAAGACGGCCAGACCGCGAGCGTGTGGTAATGCGTCGCCATGCCGACATTGGGGAACACGCGGCCCGCCAATGCTTCGGCGGCGATACGGCTGGCCCGGGTCCAAGGCCCGCGCGCCGGCTGCCGCGCCATCGAGCCATCGCATGAGAAAGTGAACTGGCAGACAATGGCCCGCTGTGACCCCTGAAACACGACGCCGCAGATGCTGGCGGGGAAACTAGGGTGGCGGACACGGTTGAGGATGACCTGAGCGACGCCGCGCATGCCGTCGTCGCTTTCGGTCGCGGCTTCATAATAGAGCGCGGCGGTCAGGCAATAATGGGCACGGGCCGTGTCGGTGCTGGTCAGGCCGCGAAAGACGTGGCGGCGGGCGGCAGGGCCAGTATAGGCCTCCATCCGCAAATTGGCGGCATCAACTGGCGGCGGCAAGCTGGCGTCGACCTGCCCTATGGCTTGCAGCGCGGCGGGGTCTGGCAGGCTAGCGTCGATGGCTTGCGCTGCGGCAAAATCAGTAGCGTTGACCATCGACCACAAAGCGGGGTCGTGCGGGCGCAGGGTGACATCGACGCTGACCGCATAGCTGGGCTCAGCCCCGACCCAGCCCGAAACGCGGGCGGAAGCGAGGAGCAATATTGGAACAATCGCCAGCACCGCCCATAGCCACCAGCGCCGCTGGCGGGTGGCAAATGGGTGCGGAGGCGCAGCAGCTACGCGCGCGTCATCAGCTGGCCCGGCGGCTCCAATTTCGGTATCGGTGGCGATTAGTGTTGCGATTGCCCTGTTCCCGTGCGGCGCTTTGTCATGGCCCCCTATAGCCGAGCCAGAACGGATCGCGCGCTAGGAAAGGTTTTTGTAGCGCAGCGGGACATAATAGAAGGTGAACGGATCGCTATAGCTAGCGGCTAGGCCCCCGGCACGCCCAACATCCGCGCTTCGCTGCGCAAGCGGTCGGCCTGTTCAGGATTGGCAGTGATAGCGTCGCGCAGGGCCTGCGTGGCACGGGCGCCTTCGCCGAGCGTCATCCGGCTGCGCATCAGCATGATCCAGCGGTCGGGCTGGCGCGGGTTGGCGCGCAAGCGGCCCTCTAGCGCATCGACCATCCCCTCGACCATCTGATCCTGCTGCCCCTTTGGCAGCGCGCCGGCAGCATCCATTTGTTGCCGGGTCGGACCGGGGATAGCGCGCGCGGCAACCGGCAGGTCAGCGGGGGCGATTTCAGGCTGGCGGACGGCGGTGAGGCGTGACGCGACGTCAATATTATTGATCTGCCCAACCTGCTCGATAGTCCGGCGCAGCGATGGCTCCCACGGGGCGCCGCGCGGGGTATCCGCTAGGAGCGCGAGCCAGTCGGTAATCGCTCCCGCATGGTCGCCATCAAGGTCGCGCTTCACCGCGAGGAAATAGCGGGCGCGCGGATCGGCGGCGTCAAGTGCGTTGGCGCGGCGAAAGGCGGCGAGCGCGGTTGCGGGCATCGGTTCAACCCGGCTGGCGAGCACTTCGGCCTCGCCCGCTGCTGACCAATAGGCGGCGACGGCGGGGGATAGGGTGGTGGCCCGGCGATAGGCGGTGGCAGCGCCGGCGTAGTTTTCGGCATCAAAGCGCGCCTGGCCGAGTGCCACCCAGGCTTGCGCCTCCCCCGGTGAGGCTTCGACGGCAGCTTCGAGTTCCGCCAGCGTCGCACTGGGGGTGCGCGGCCCGCTTCTGGCTTGATCGGTGGCTGGTGCGCCCGATAGATCGCTGCGGGTCAGCGCAAAGCCAAGCGCCGCCGCGAGCATAAGGGTCGCGACACCCAGCAGGAGCCAGCTGGTCCGCTTGGCGGGCGGTGCGTCGACGGTTGCGTGGTCTTCGGCCATCTGGATTGCCCTTGGTCAGTTTGTGATCGGCGGCATAGCCGGGCGGGCTGGGGTCGGGCAAGCGGGAGGGACAGCACGGGGCTAAACACTTTGCAGGCATCGGTAAATGCGGTAGCCCTTGCGGTTAGATCGCCAGTTATAGGCGACGGGTCGCGCCGCAACTTCTCAAACGGGGACAAGGCGCATGGCGATACAGGATCATGTCGATCTGGCGGGATTCATGAACGGGGTTGCGCGGCGCAATCCCGGACAGACCGAATTTATCCAGGCGGTGCAGGAAGTCGCCGAAGACATCTTCGACTTCATGGCCGATAAAGAGGCTTATCACCGCGAACAGATTTTGCGGCGGATCGCCGAGCCTGACCGCGTCGTCAGTTTCCGCGTCTGCTGGGAGGATGATGCGGGCAATGTCCGTGTGCAACGTGGCTGGCGGGTGCAGAATAACAACGCCATCGGACCCTATAAGGGCGGCATCCGGTTCCATCCGAGCGTGAACGAATCGATCCTGAAATTCCTCGCCTTTGAACAGACGTTCAAGAACGCGCTGACCGGCCTGCCGCTGGGCGGCGGCAAGGGCGGGTCGAATTTCAATCCCAAGGGCAAATCAGAGCGTGAAATCATGCGCTTCTGCCAGAGCTTCATGAACGAGCTTTATCGCTACATCGGGCCGGATGTGGATGTGCCCGCCGGGGACATCGGCGTCGGCGGCCGCGAAATCGGGTTCATGTTCGGCCAATATAAGCGGCTGACCAACCACTGGAACGGGGTGCTGACCGGCAAAGGGCTGGAATATGGCGGATCGTTGATCCGGCCCGAGGCCACTGGCTATGGCGCGACCTATTTTCTGGCGGCAATGTTGCGCACACGCGGGCTGGACCTGACCGGCAAGACGGCGGTGATCTCAGGCTCCGGCAATGTCGCGACGCACGCCGCTGAAAAGGTGACGCAGATGGGCGGCAAGGTGCTGACCCTGTCCGATTCGGGCGGATTCATCCATGATCCCGACGGCATCGATCAGGAGAAGATCGACTGGGTGAAGGCGCATAAGACCCATCGGCGCGGGCGGATTGAGGATTATGTCAAGGAATATCCGAGCGCGAGCTTTCATGGCGGGAAGACGCCGTGGGGCGTGACCTGCGATGTCGCCCTGCCGTGCGCGACCCAGAATGAGCTGTCGGGCGAGGATGCCCGGACACTGGTGGCCAATGGCTGCATTGCGGTGAGCGAAGGCGCGAATATGCCGACGACGCTGGAGGGGGTGCATGTGTTCAAAGATGCGCGCATCCTGTTCGCGCCGGGCAAGGCGGCGAATGCCGGCGGGGTGGCGGTTTCCGGACTGGAGATGAGCCAGAATAGCGGGCGATTGTCGTGGAAAGAGGCCGAGCTGCAACAGATGCTGCTCGACATCATGGAGGGTATTCACACCCGCTGCCTGACCCACGGCCGGATCGACAATGACTATGTCGATTATGTGCGCGGCGCGAATATCGCTGGATTCAAAAAAGTCGCCGATGCGATGCTCGCTTTCGGGGTGGTGTAGGCCAGCATGTCGCGCAATAGTGCGGAGTTGAGGGGATCGGTGCAGTGATGATGCGACGATGGAGCGGACAGGTGGCGGCGCTGATCGGCGCGGCGCTGATGCTGCTTGTTGCGCTCATCATTGCCGCCCCTGAGGCGCGATCGCAAGCGGCAGCTGGTGGCGCGCATCTGGGCGTCGCATCCTGCGCTGGGTCCACCTGCCACGGCCGGATGGAAGGCGATGGCGCAGTCGTCCGGCAGGATGAGATCGCCCGCTGGCAGGAGCCATCGACCCAAGGCGGCGCGCATAGCCGGGCCTTTGCGGTGCTGGGCAATGCCCGCAGCCAAACCATCGCCCGGACATTGGGTATTGGCGATGCGCAAGCCGCGCCGATGTGCCTGGGCTGTCATTCATCAGCGGCGAGCGCTGGCGGCGGGACATTCCGTTATCAGCAGTCCGACGGGGTCGATTGCGAGAGCTGCCATGGCCCGGCGGGCGGCTGGATTTCATCGCATTATGAAGTGGCGGCCAACCATGCCGACAATGTCCGGCGGGGTATGGTGCCGCTGGAAAGTGCACAAAGCCGCGCCAATGTCTGCCTCGACTGCCATTATGGATCGCCGCGCGATAATCAGTGGGTGACCCACCGGATGATGGCGGCCGGGCACCCGCGCATCGCCTTTGAGCTCGACCTGTTTTCGAGCTTGCAAGTCCATCACAATGAAGATGCCGATTACCGCCAGCGCAAGGGGCCGGTCGACCATGTCCAGATTTGGGCAGTGGGCCAGGCAATGGCGCTGCAACGGTCGCTAACGCTGTTCACCGACAATGGCCGCGCGAGCGAAGGCGTGTTTCCCGAATTCACATTTTTTGACTGCCATAGCTGTCATCGCCGGATATTCGATCAGGCGACGGCGGTGCGAACCGGGGTTGATAATCCGGCGCGGCCAATTCCTGAGGGCATGCCACCCTATAATGACGAGAATATGATCATGCTGGCCGCGGCTGTGCGGGTGGCGGCGCCGGGGGTGGCGGAACGTTATGATGCGCGGGTGCGGGCCTTTCATGGCGGATTGGCGCGGGATCGCGGGGCGGCGGTGACGGCGGCCCGCGACCTGTCGGCGCTGGCTGGCGAGCTCGCCACGACATTCTCTGCTGCGAGTTTCGGTGCGGATAGCGCCCAGCGGATGGCGCAGGCGATTGCTGGCGACGCGGTGCGCGGGCGACTGACCGACTATGAGGGGTGTGTGCAGGCGGTGATGGGCATCGACACGTTGCTTAATGCGATGGTGTCATCAGGCGGGGTGACCGTTGGCGCAGCGGCGGGCATCCGCGCGGACATCAACCGTGCCTATGAAGCGGTGCGCGATCCGAATAGCTTCCAGCCGCGGGCGTTTCAGACCGCGCTGGCTAGTGCGGTGCGGGCGATAGGGGCGCTGCGGTGAGGCGCGTCCGTCATCGAGCCGTTGCCGCGGGTGTGATGGCTGCGCTGGTGCTGACCAGTTGCGGTGGCGGTGGAACGCCCAGCCCGTCGCCCTCACCAAGCCCAACGCCGACACCAACGCCAACGGGCGCAGCGTTCACTCTGCCCGCCGCCGACGCGCTGAGCATTGCCGATGTCGAGCGGGTGGTGGCGCAGGGCGTGGCGGAAGCACAGGCGCGCAACGTCGGCGCGGTGATCGCGGTAACCGACCGGGTCGGTAATGTGCTCGCGGTGTTTCGGATGACGAATGCCGCAACAACGGCGCTGGTCCGCCCGGCCGGTAATGGCGACAATCGCGATGCGCAGAATGCGACGATCCCAGCGACGGCAGGGGCGATCGCCAAGGCGGTGACCGGGGCCTATTTGTCGAGTGGCGGCAACGCCTTTTCCACGCGCACCGCGAGCATGATCGTGCAGCAGCGCTTTCCGCCCGCGCCGGTGGCGGGAGGGCTGGAGTCCGGGCCGCTTTACGGGGTGCAGTTCAGCCAGCTGCCCTGTTCGGACCTGTCGCGGCGTTATGCCGATGGCAATGTCGGGACCGGACCGTTTGTCGGGCCGAAGCGCTCGCCATTGGGGCTGAGTGCCGATCCGGGCGGGTTTCCGATTTACCGCAATGGCGTGCTGATTGGCGGGGTCGGGGTGATGATCGACGCCGATTACGGCTTTGATGCCGACACCACCAATGTTGACGTCGACGTTGAGGAACTGGTTGCGCTGGCGGCGACGCGCGGGTTTGAGGCGCCGGTTGATATTCGCGCCGACCGTATTCCGGTCGATGGCACGACGCTCCGCTATTCCGACGCGACCTACGCGCAGGTTGGCACCGCGCCCGCTCCGCTTTTTGCGGCGATCAACGGCACGCTGGGCACGCTAGTCCCAGTGCGCGGCTATTTCGGGGCACCGACGCCGGTGATTCAGGCGGGTAGTGTCTATGGCAGCGAAGCGTCGGGGCTGCGGCTGGCGACCGGAGCGGAGTTTGTCCGGCCTGATGCGATGGTGCTGAGCGATGGCGCTGGCGCGAACCGCTATCCCATCCGTGCGGGCACCGATGGCGGCAGCATCGCGTCACCACTATCTGCTGCAGAGAGCCGGGCAATCCTGGAAGAAGCATTTATCGTGATGGCGCGGGCGCGGGCGCAAATCCGGCGACCTCTCGATAGCCAGGCCCAGGTGACGATCAGTCTGGTGGATACCCACGGGTCGGTCCTGGGCATGGTCCGATCCCCTGACGCACCAGTGTTCGGCATCGACGTCAGCTTGCAAAAGGCGCGCAGTGCGATGTTCCTGTCGCACCCGCTCGCGGCGAGCAATTTACTGGCCGACCCGAGCGCGGCAGTGCGCGCCTATGTCCCTGCGACCCGGACGTTTTTGAATGATAGCAATGCGCTGACCGGGACTATCGCCTTTTCCAATCGCGGCATTGGCAACATCCACCGGCCCTATTTTCCCGACGGCGAACTGGGGCGCCCGCCCGGACCGCTGTCGCGCGATATTGCCGGCTTCAATCCGCTGTCGACGGGGCTGCAGAGCGCGTTGATCGGCGGCGATCTGGTCGATCATCTGTTGTTCCTGTTCGCCGTCAATCCAACCGATGTTACCGTCGGCTGCACCAATTTGCCTGATGCCGCGCCGGGGCAGAACCGGCTGGCCAACGGCCTCCAGATTTTCCCCGGCGCGGTGCCGGTCTATCGCGGCACCACTTTGGTTGGCGGGATCGGCATTTCGGGCGATGGCATCGATCAGGACGATATGGTCGCGTTTCTGGGGCTGGCCAATGGCACAGCGCGGGCGGGTGGCGGGCTGAGCAACGCGCCGCTCGACCGGCGATCAGACCGCGTGGTCGTGCGCTTGTCCGACGGGCGTGATGTCCGGCTGCGCTGGGTCAATTGTCCGTTCACGCCGTTCCTCGACACGGCGGCGCAAAATGTCTGTCAGGGGCTGTAAATGTCGACGCTGGTGGCCCTGACGATGCCGGTGGTGATGGCGGTTGGGCAAGCGGTGCCAGCGCCTGAACCACCGCCGCCCGAGCCTGAAAACCGTATCCCCGACATCTCCGAAGCGCCGCCACCACCGGCGGAGCAACCATTGCCCAATGATGGCCGGGTAACGGTGGATCCGGCGCTGTTGCAGGACATATTAGCGGGACGGCGACGCCCGGGCTGGCAGGCGGGGCGGCCAGAGGCGATTACCCAGGATAATCCCGGCGCGATCCGCGCGCTCCCGCCCGAGCGCTTTCCCATGGACTCGCTGCCGCTGCCCGATCGCTGGCGATTGCTGAGCGCATTTTGCCCGACGCAGGATGTTTACACGGCACTGCGTGATGTGTGTGCGCCGGCGACCGACCCGTATCGCCAGAACTTGCTCAAGGGGGACATCCCGCTCGACATCAGCCGTCTGCCCAGCTGGGTGCCGCTGCACGGCGATGACTGGTTTATCAGCCTGACGGCAATTTCGGATACTGTGGTCGAGCCGCGCACCTTTCCCATTCCCGTCGGCGTCCAGACCACCGAGCGGCCGGGCAGCAATGATGTGTTCGGTCGCCCAGCCAGCCTGGTTTTGAGCCAGACATTCCTGCTTGGCTTTGCCCTGACCAAGGGGATGACCGCATTCCGGCCGCCCGACATCGAATATCGGATTGCCCTCGCCTACAACGTCAATTTTGTCGATGTGCCCGAACGGCGCGTGCTGAATGTGGAGCCGTCGCGGCGCAGTCGGCGGTTTGACCAGTTTCTGGGCGTGCAAGAGCTGTTCATTGACTATCACCTCGGCAATGACAGCGACCGCTATGATTTCCATTCGGTCCGCTTTGGCATCCAGCCATTCCAGAGCGATTTTCGCGGATTCCTGTTCAACGATAATCAGCTGGGCGTGCGCCTGTTCGGCAATCGCGACAATAACCGGTTCCAATATAATCTGGCGGTGTTCTGGCGGCTGGAAAAGGACACCAATTCGGGGCTGAACGATGTCACGCAAAGCCCGCGCCGCGATGTCATTTTCACCGCAAATCTCTATCGCCAGGACCTGCCCTTTCCCGGACTGACGAGCCAGGTCAGCGTGACCTACAACCTGAACCGGGAAGGTAGCATCCACATCGACGACAATGGCTTTCCGTTGCGGCCGGCGCTGCTCGGCACGGTGCGTGGGCGCGCATATGATGTGGTGTATCTGGGTTATAGCGCCGATGGCCGGATCGGGCGGATAAACGTGACGGCATCAACCTATGCGGCGTTCGGCCAGGATCGGGCCAATTTCCTGACTGGCCGGAACGCCCGGATCGAAGCCTATTTTGCCGCTGCCGAAGCCAGCTATGATGTCGACTGGATGCGATTCCGGCTGTCGGCGCTCTACGCCAGCGGTGACAGCGACCCTTATGACAATGTCGAAGCCGGGTTCGATGCGATATTCGAGAACCCGGTCTTTGCCGGGGCCGACACCAGTTACTGGATCCGCCAGACGATCCCATTCGCTGGTGGTGGACGGGCAGTGGCGATCAATGGCCGCAACGGTATCCTCAATTCGCTGCGTTCCTCCAAGGAAGAGGGGCAATCGAATTTCACCAACCCGGGCACGATGCTGCTCGGCATCGGCGGCGATTTTGACATGACGCCCGAATTCCGGCTGTCGGCCAATTTCAACCATCTGTGGTTTGAGAATACGGCGGTGCTAGAGGTGCTGCGCAATCAGGGACCGATTCCGCGTGAGATTGGCTGGGATGCGTCCTTCTCGGCAATTTGGCGGCCACGCGCCAACCAGAATATCGTCGGACGTCTGTCCGCCGCGACGCTGATCCCCGGGCGCGGGTTCCAAGCGCTGTTCACCAATTCGCCGCGCGCCAATGCCTATGTGTCGGTGCTCGCCAACATGATATTCGCGTTCTGATGCGCGCGCTGTTCGCCCTTTCCCGCCAGAGCCGGATGCTGATGGCAGCAATGCTAGCGCTGCTGGTGAGCCTGTTCGTCGCGGTGCCAGCGGCGATAGCTGATGAGGGCGAGGTTGCGGTGGAGCGCACCTATCTGCGCGCGCCGTTCGCGCCACGCGTGCAGCCGGGCGCGACGTTTGAGGAGCAGCGGGCATCGGTGATGGCCAAGTCCGACGGCTGTATGAGCTGTCACACCGCGACCGACGAGCCATCAATGCACGCCAACCCGGCGGTGCAGCTGGGCTGTGTCGATTGCCATGGCGGCGATGCTGCCGTGCGCGGAACGCCCAGCCTTGGTTACGACCATGCCGACAACCGGGCGGCGATGGAGCGGGCGCACGTGATGCCGCGTTACCCGCTCAGCTGGAACTGGCCATCGTCGGCCAATCCGCAGCGCAGTTACACGCTGCTCAACCGAGAGGCACCGGAGTTTATCCGTTTCGTCAATCCCGCCGATTACCGGGTGGCGCGCGAATCCTGTGGCGCCTGCCACATGGAGATCATCGAAAATGCCGAGCGCTCGATCATGGCGACGGGCGCAATGCTGTGGGGCGGCGCATCATATAATAACGGCATCGTCCCGTTCAAAAACTATATATTCGGCCAGGCATTTACCCGCGACGGGGAACCCGCCTGCATTGCCAGCCCATCCGAAATTCTGGCGCGTGAGGATTGGGCGCTGGCCTGTGAGGTGACGACGGCGGCGCAGGACATCCTGTCGCCCGAGCAGCTGGCGCGCGGGGCATTGGCGCGATTATTCCCGCTGCCCAACTGGACAGTGGTGCCGCCGGGTGACGTGTTCCGCGTGTTTGAGCGGGGCGGGCGCAACATCAACCCGGTGTTTCCAGAGATCGGCCTGCCCAATCCGCTCGGCCAGATTCAGCGGCTGGAGGAGCCGGGGCGCCCCGATATTCACCAGTCCAATCGCGGCCCGGGCACGGGTCTGCGCGTCGCCATTCCGGTGCTGAACATCCATAAGACCCGGCTCAACGACCCGTTCATGTGGTTCATGGGGACTAACGATCAGCCGGGCGATTACCGGTCGTCGGGCTGTTCGGGCTGTCATGTGATTTACGCCAATGATCGCGAGCCGCGGCATAGCTCCGTCTATGCGGCGGCCGGGCGTGACGGTGAGACGCAGACGATTGACCCGACCATCGCCAACCTGCGCCCCAGAAATCATGGGGGCGGACATGGGGATGATGCGGCGCATGGGGATGAGGCGGCGCATGGTGAGGAGCCTGCCGCTCGCGCCGACAGCCCGGCCAGTCCGCATGGGCAGTTGATCGATCCTGCCGCACCAGCGCCGCCGAGCCATGGCGCACGCGCCGCTGGCGGGCCAGACCGGCGGGAGAGTGGGCACCCGATCCGCCACGCCTTCACCCGCGCGATCCCCAGTTCGCAGTGCATGAATTGCCACATGCACCAGCCCAATATCTTCCTGAACAGTTTCTATGGCTACACGATGTGGGACTATGAGTCCGACGCGCCCGCAATGTGGCCGGGGCCGGAGAATACCACACCGCGTCCGGCAGGAATGAGCGATGCCGATTATCAGCGCATATTCCGCGAGCAGCGCTATCCCACTGCCGCTGAGGTGCGTGAGATTAATGACCGTAATCCCGAGGGTGCGGCGGTGCGCGGGCTGTGGGGCGATGTCGAGTTTTTGCGTGATGTGTATGACCTGAACCCCGCGCTCAACAATACGCAGTTTGCCGATTATCATGGGCATGGCTGGAATTTCCGGGCGGTGCTGCGCCGCGACCGGGAGGGCAATCTGCTCGACGCCGACGGCGCTATCGTTGCGCCCGATGACCCCGAACGCTGGCGGCGTGAGGGCGAGCGGCAGTTCGTGCAGCCGGGCGTCAATCCGGGGCGGACAGTGCATATGATGGACATTCATGCCGAACGCGGGATGCAATGCGCCGACTGCCATTTCGCGCAGGACAGCCATGGCAATGGATTCATCTATGGCGACGTTGCCAGCGCGGTGGAGATTGGCTGTCGCGATTGCCACGGCACTGCGGATAGTTATCCGACGCTGCTGACCTCTGGCCCCGCCGCCCCGCCGGGCGGCAATAATCTGGCGCTGTTGCGCAATCCCGATGGGCGGCGGCGGTTCGAGTGGCTGGACAATGCCGATGGCTCGCGCCGACTGATGCAGCGGTCGCTGGTTGATCCGGCGCTGGAATGGCAGGTCAGCCTGGTGCGCGACAGTGTGACGCAGGGACATCCCGAGTTTAACGCGCGGGCGGCGCGAGCGAAGCTGATGGGCCGGGTCGGCGCGGACGGAGAGGCGCCGTGGGGCGAAGGCGTGCCGGTGGGCGAGCGCGCGCATAGTGACGACCGGATCGCGTGTTTTACCTGTCATCTGAGCTGGACCACGAGTTGCGGCGGCTGTCATCTGCCGATTGAGGCCAATTGGCGGGCGCGCGACCATATTGGCGACGGCGAGGAAAGCCGCAATTTCGCGACCTATAATCCGCAGGTCGCACGCGAGGACATGTTCCAGCTGGGTATCCATCAGACGACGCGCGGCAATGTGATCGCGCCGGTGCGGTCGTCATCCGGGCTGGTGCTATCCTCCACCAACCTTAACCGCGAACGCATTTATGTGCAGCAACCGCCGATCAGCGCGATTGGTTTTTCCAGCCAGGCGTTCGCGCCGCATTTCCCGCACACCGTCCGCCGGACTGAGACCAAGGGCTGCACCGACTGCCATTTGTCGGCGGATGAGGACAATAATGCGATCATGTCGCAGCTGATGCTGATGGGCACGAATTTCGTGAACTTCGTCGGGCTGAACAACTGGGCGGGTCTTGAAGGTGGGTTCCAGGCGACCCGGGTGACTGAGTGGGAAGAACCGCAGGCGGTGATTGGCAGTTACCTGCACCGCTTCGCCTATCCCGATTTCTATCGGCTCCATGTCGACCAGAATGGCCGCGAGCTGCGCAACTGGGTGCGCGGCGCAGTGTTCGACCGCAACCTGTCCGGCGAAGCGCGCGGCGTCGAAGAGTTTGCCAATGTCGTGCAAGGAACGCGCGACCGGGTCGGCTGCTTGCAATTGCGCGGCGAATATATGTTCGTCGCCGAGGGGCGCGGCGGGTTCGCGGTCTATGATGTCGCCAACATCGCCAATAAGGGCTTTTCGGAGCGGATCGTCGCCGCGCCATTCTCCCCCATGGGGCACAACACCCGGGTGCGGAGCCGTGCCGCAACATGCATGGCGTTGCCCACCAATCAGCCGATTAACCCGCTGCGCAACACCGAGGTTATGCGCGAGATCAACCAGGAACAACCGTTCCACCCGATCTATAATTATGCGGTGGTGACTGATGCCGAAGAAGGGCTGATCCTGGTTGACGTTACAACGCTGGCCGATGGCGAAGTGCGCAACAACAGGCTGGGCCGGGCGCTAACGTGGAACCCCGATGGGGTGCTGGCGGGGGCGCGGCACATTACGCTGGCCGGGCATTGGGCCTATGTCACGACAACCCGCGGGCTGGCGGTAATCGACCTTAACGATCCGCTGGAACCGAGGCTGGCGGCGGAACTGCCACTGACCGACGCGCGGGCGAGTGCCATCCAATTCCGCTATTTGTGGGTGACCGATGCCGACGGCGTGAAGCTGTTCGATGTGACCAATATGGGCCAGCCAGTGGCGATCCCGTCGGGCACGATCCCGCTGGCGAATGCGCGGAGGGTGCATGTGTCGCGGACTTATCTCTACATCGCGGCGAAGGCCGATGGGCTGGTGATCGTTAACGTCACCCGGCCGCAAGCGCCGGTGGAGTATATGCGTTTTACGGCAGACGGTGCACTTAACGATGCAGAAGATGTGGTGATCGGATCGACCAACGCCAGCCTGTTTGCCTATGTCGCTGATGGCCGCAACGGCATCAAGGTGGTGCAGCTGACCAGTCCGGAGAGCCAGCCCAATTTCTATGGATTCAGCCCGGCGCCGCGGCCCGAACTGATCGCCTTTGCCCGCACGCCATCCCCCGCGCTCGCCATGTCCAAGGGGCTGGATCGGGATCGCGCGGTCGATGAAACTGGTGGGCAGATTGCGGTGTTCGGGCGGCTGGGCTCACGCCCCTTCAACCGCAGCGAGATGGAGCGCCTGTTCCTGACGCCGGGCGGGCTGCTCTATCGCGTGCGCGATCCGGTGGATATGACCCAGTGGCGCGGGCCGCTCGCGCCGCCGGTCGACGCGCGTTAACCGTTACATCGGGCGTTCGTTGATGAGGTCCTGCACCAGCGGCAAGAGCGCGTCGTCGAACCGCGCCAACACCGCTTCATGCCCCGCCTGATGGAAAAAGCTGATCATGTCCTGCCCGTTCCAATAATGGAGCGCATAGGCCGGGTCTTCGGCGATAATCATCGGGCGCATATCGGGCACGTCA
>JANOPV010000078.1:0-22353 GCA_031422035.1 Sphingomonas sp.
TTCATGGTCGAGATGGTCGAGACGGCGGCGATTTTGGCGCAGGCGACGGCGCGCTCGTTCGTGATCCTCGATGAGGTCGGGCGCGGCACCTCCACCTATGACGGCCTCGCGCTCGCCTGGGCAGTGGTCGAGGCGGTGCATGAGACCAACCGCAGCCGCTGTTTATTCGCCACGCATTATCACGAATTGACTCGGCTCGCCGAACAGCTGGATGCGCTGTCACTCCACCATGTCCGAGCGCGCGAATGGCAGGGCGAACTGGTGCTGCTGCACGAGCTCGCGGGCGGCCCGGCCGACCGCAGCTATGGTCTGGCGGTCGCGCGATTGGCGGGGGTGCCACCGCCGGTGCTGGCGCGGGCGAAGGCAGTGCTGAAGAAACTGGAGGCGGGGCGCGCGCAAACCGGCGGGCTGGCGGCGGGACTGGATGACCTGCCACTGTTTGCGGCGATGACGGAGGCCGAGGTTGTAGCGGTGGACCCGTTGCGCGAGGCTCTAGACTGCATAGACACCGACGCACTCAGCCCGCGCGAGGCACTGGAGGCGCTGTATCGGTTGAAGGGGCTGGCGAGCGCGCCTGAACACCCTTAGATACCCAGCATGACCGATCGCTATTCCCATGTTGCGCAGCGGCGCGCGATCATTGACCGGCGCGGACTGTGGGAGGCGCTGGTTGAACTTGGCGCGGGCGAGGGCGCGGTGGCGGCGAAGCGGGCGGGGCTCGCGGTGATGCTGCGGACCGCGCTCGATGGCGGGCGGACGGAGATTGCCCGGCGGCTGGCGGAAAAGCCCGGCGCGGGCCGGGCGACGGCGGAGGCGCAGGCATTTCTGATCGATCAGCTGATGCGGCTGCTCTATGATTTCACCACGACCTATCTCTATCCCGCCGCCAACCGGTCGACCGGCGAGCGCATCGTCCTGATCGCGGTCGGCGGTTATGGCCGGGGCGAGATGGCGCCGCATAGCGACATCGACATTGGGTTCCTGACGCCGTTCAAACAGACCGTATGGGTCGAGCAAATCGTCGAATCGATGCTCTACACCCTGTGGGATTTGAAGCTCAAGGTCGGGCACAGCTCGCGCTCGCTCGACGAGATGGTGCGGATGGCCAAGAGCGACCTGTCGATCCGCACCAGCCTGCTCGAATCGCGGTTCGTGTGGGGTGACCGCGCGCTCTACGAAGAGGCGGCCGCGCGGTTCGCCGCCGAAGTCGTGCGCGGCGGCGACCGGCAGTTCATCATCGACAAGCTGGCCGAGCGCGACGCCCGGCACAAGCGGATGGGTGACAGCCGCTATGTCGTCGAGCCGAACGTCAAGGAGGGCAAAGGGGGCCTGCGCGATCTGCACACGCTGTTCTGGATTGGCAAATGGCTGCACAAGGTGGGCGAGGTCCGCGAGCTGGTCGATGCCGGGCTGTTGACCCCCAATGAGCTGCGGCAATTTGAGCGGGCGGAGAATTTTCTGCTCGCGGTGCGCTGTCACCTCCATATCCTGAGCGGACGGGCTGAGGACCGGCTGACCTTTGATGTGCAGCGCGAGCTCGCCGCGCGGATGCGCTTTGCCGACCGGCCCGGGAAATCGGCGGTGGAGCGGTTCATGCAGCTCTATTTTCTGCACGCCAAAACGGTGGGCGACGTGACGGGGGTGTTCCTGGCGCATCTCGACGACCAGCATGCGCCCCGAGGCATGCGGTTCCTGCCAAGCTTTATCCGGCGGCCGCGCAAACTCGCCGGGCTGACGCTGGAGCGCGGGCGGTTGTCGCTGCCCGATGAGCAATGGTTCGCTGCGGACCCGGTGCGGCTGATCGAGATTTTTGCGTTGGCCGATGCGCATGGGCTGGAAATTCACCCCTCCGCGATGCGCAGCGCGCGGCGCGACGCGAAACTGATCGACGCCCGGGTGCGCGCTGATCCGCGCGCCAACGCCCTGTTCCTCGATGTGCTGACCAGCCCGCGCGACCCCGAAACCGTGCTGCGCTGGATGAATGAGGCGAGTGTATTTGGGCGGTTCATTCCCGATTTTGGCCGGGTCGTCGCGCAAATGCAGTTCGACATGTATCATCATTATACCGTCGACGAGCATTCGATCCGCGCCATCGGCCTGCTCAGTCAGATCGAACAAGGCCGGCTGAAGGACGACCACCCGATTGCCACCGCGGTCGTACGCCAGCTCAATTCGCGCCGCGTGCTCTATGCCGCCGTGCTGCTGCACGACATCGCCAAGGGGCGGCGCGGCGACCATAGTGTGCTGGGCGCTGAGGTGGCCGAAGCGCTGTGCCCGCGGCTGGGGATGAGCGCGGCAGAGACCGAGACCGTCGCCTGGCTGGTGCGGCACCATTTGCTGATGAGCGCGACCGCCTTCAAGCGCGACCTTGCCGATTTCAAGACGGTGCTGGATTTTGCCGAGGCCGTAGCGAGCCCCGAGCGGCTGCGATTGTTGCTTGCGCTGACGGTGGTGGACATTCGCGCGGTTGGCCCCGGCATCTGGAACGGCTGGAAACGGCAATTGCTGACCGACCTGTTTGAGAGCGCCGAGGAAGTGCTGCGGCTGGGCCACAAACAGCGCGGGCGCGATTCGCGGATTGCCGAGAAAAAGGCGGCGGTGGCGGCGGAGCTGGGGTTAGCGGACAAGGCCTTTGCCGCGCTGGCCAAGCGGTTGCCCGACAGTTTCTGGATCGCCGAGCCGACCGAGATTGCGGCGCGCAACGCCCGGTTGATCCTGGCCGGAATGGACGAGGGGCTGGCCATCGACACGATGTTCGCGCCCGAACGCGCCGCGACCCTGGTGACAGTGCACGCGGTTGACCATGCCGGGCTGTTTTACCGGCTGGCCGGGGCGATCCATCTGGCGGGCGGTAACATCATCGATGCACGCATTCACACCACCCGCGACGGGCTAGCGATCGATAATTTCCTGGTTCAGGATCCGCTAGGGCGGCCGTTCAAAGAGGCGCAGCAACTGGCGCGACTATCGCGGGCAATCCGCGAGGCGATGGCCGACCGCCAGCGGCTGAACAGCGGCCTGTCCGCCAAGCCGCTGGCGCGCACCCGGGCCGAGGCGTTCCGCATCGAGCCATCGGTGATTATCGACAATAAGGCGTCGAACCGGTTCACGGTGGTGGAGGTGAACGCGCAGGACCGCCCGGCGCTGCTCAACCAGTTGGCGTTCGCGCTGTTCCAGTCGAAGGTGACGCTGCACAGTGCCCATATCGCCACTTATGGCGAGCGCGCGGTCGACACATTTTACATGACCGACCTGATCGGCGCGAAGATTGAGGGCAAGGCCCGGATCAAAGCGCTGGAGCGGCGACTGATCGACGCGGCGAGCGGGGTAACGTCGAGCGACGCAGAAATTCAGACCGCGCAGGTAGCGGCCTGAGGGCCTGGGCCGAGGGTTAACGGCGGGTTGTTGCAGGTGCTGGCGTTTCGTCGCGGCTGGCACCGGGTTCGAGGATCGCCGCGCTTTCGATCAGGTCGAGCGCGCGTGACGCATCATTGCGCAGCCGCGCCCGGCGTAGCCACGCCGCGACATCAGCGTGCGCCGCCCCGCGCATCGCCTCCACCTCCACCAGCGCCAGATCAATCCGGCCACGCGCCAGCGCCGCCTGTGCCCGAGCAAAGCGATTACCCGCCGTGGGTGACGGGGTGTCATTTGGCCGGATGACGATGAGCGAATCAATCCCGCTCCTGATCCGGTCGAGAATGCTGGCGTCCGGCGCGCTATCGAGCCGAGGCCGCAGGGCCGCCAGCTGTTCCGCAAGCTCTGTTTCGGTGACCGGTGCACGGCCAGCGGCGATAATCGCATCAACCGCCACCGGCTGCGATTCGCCAAAGCGCAGTCGCAACGGTGCCTCCAGCACGCCGAGCGGCAGCCCGCGATCCAGCGCGCGACGGGCAGCGAGGGCGAGCAGCATCGCCTCTGCCTTCGCGGCATTGCCTGACGCGCCATCGGCGGCGACACTGACCCGAGCGAGGCGGTCCTCCAGCAGCGAAATGCGGGTCGCCAATGTGCCAGCCTCGGTCGCGGCGAGTGGTGTCGGCGGGGTGAGCGGTGCCGGCGGGGCTGCGCGAATCGTCGCGGCTGGCCGTGCTCTGAGCGTCAGGTCAGCCGCCAGCGGGTCAGGCGCAATGCTGGCCGCCGGCCGGTTCCCGGCATAATCCCACATCAGCCACCCGCCCAAGGCACCGCCGCCGACGAGCATGACCAGCAGCGCAATCCATAAGGTGCGCCACGAGACCCCGCTGCGTGTGGGGGCGGGGGCGTAGGTGTCGGTAAAGCTGGTCGGACTATCCATGACGAAGGGTTTGGCACAGCCGGGCGGCGATTTCCACCATTTCGCCGTCGTCGGGCTGCGCGGCGACGGTGACACTGTGCCAGCCAACACCCGCAGCGGCGGCAACAGCTGCGGAAATCGCGACCAGCGCGATATGCTCCCTGACGGTGGCGACGGCGGCAAAGCGCTGCGCGGCGCGGGCGCTGTGGACGAGGGCGACGCACGGTTGGGCGACGGCGCTGGGCGGGAAGGACAGGTCGATGGCGGCGTAGACGGGCAGCGCGGTGATGATGATGGACGCGGGCGGATCAATGGCGGTGCGGTGCTGTCCGCAGAGCCAGAGCAGGCGGGCGGGCGGGGCGTCCGCAAGCAGGTCGGTGATGCCGGTGGCACCGGTGCGGGCGACAGTGAGGCCAGCGCCTTGAGCGGCGTCCGCAGTCGCTGGACCGACGCACCAGGCGGGCAAATGTTGGAGCGCGGCGAGGCCCACCCCGGCATGGCGCGTGGCATTGGCGCTGGTCAGCAAGAGCGCGTCGAACGCGGTGGGGTCTGGTGCGCGCCACGGCAGCGGTTCGACGCGGTAAAGCGGGATGGCCAATGCCGGAATGCCGCGCATGGCGAATAGGCCGACGGTCGCGGCATTGCCCGGCGCTGGGCGAAGAATGAGGATGCGGGCGGCGATGGCGCAGCTACCCCGCAAACAGACGGCGGACACTGGCGGAGGCCGATGCCAGCAGCTGCTGCGCCAGCGTGGCCGGGGTGTCCGCGTCGCTGAGCAGGATGTCGCCCGCAACCATATCCGCGCCATCGCTGGCATAAAGCGCAGCGCGCAGGCGGATGGCCCCGCCGGGTTCGACGGTGGCCAATGCCGCCACAGGGGATTGGCAATCGCCGCCCAGTTCGGCGAGCAATTCGCGTTCGGCCATCACGCAGCGGCAGGTGGCGTCATGATTGATCGCGCTGATTGCGGCCCTGACAGCGGCGTTTTCGGCGAGCAGTTCGATGCCAACGGCGCCTTGTGAGGGGGCGGGGAGGAGGTCGTCGATGGCGAGCGCGACGCCGGTGTCGGCCATGCCGAGCCGGTCGAGCCCGGCGGCGGCGAGCAAGGTCGCGTCCGCCTCTCCATTGGCGATCTTGGCCAAGCGGGTGCCGACATTGCCGCGCAGCAGAACGAGGGAGAGGTCCGGTCGGGCGCGGAGCAGTTGCGCGCTGCGACGGGGGCTGGCGGTGCCGACGCGGGCACCGGGCGGGAGCGCAGCGATGCTGTCTGCGCCAATCAGGCGGTCACGGACGTCGGCGCGCGGCAGCATGGCAGCGACGACAAACAGGGTCGGGCGGATCGTCTCAACATCCTTCATCGAATGGACGGCAGCGTCGATTTCGCCCGCCGCCAGCGCCCGATCGAGTTCGCGGGTCCACAACGCCTTGCCGCCAACCTCCGCCAACGCGCGGTCCTGTATGCGGTCGCCTGAGGCCACCATTGGCACCAATTCCACCGCGCCAGTCGCCCAGCCATGAACGGCGAGCAGCGCCTCGCGCGCCAATTCCGCCTGACGCACAGCAAGCGGTGACGCGCGGGTGCCGAGGCGCAAGGGGCGGTCGAGGAAAAGGCCGGTCATGAGAGAAGCGACTAGCGGCGCTTGCCGGACGAGGGAAGGGGGCGGTAAGAAGGGGCGCGGGACAATGACGATCATTCTAGGCCTGGAATCGAGCTGCGATGAGACCGCAGCAGCGCTGGTCACGGCGGACCGGCGGATATTGGCGCACGCGCTGGCCAGCCAGATCGAGGCCCATGCCCCTTATGGCGGGGTCGTGCCGGAAATAGCGGCGCGGGCACATGTCGATAAATTGATGCCCTTAGTGGAACAAGCCCTGACCGATGCACAGCTGACGCTGGCCGATGTCGACGCCTTTGCCGCGACCGCCGGGCCGGGGCTGATCGGCGGGGTGATGGTCGGGCTGGTGACCGGCAAGGCGCTGGCCCATGCGTGCGGCAAGCCCTTGATCGCGGTCAACCATCTGGAGGGACATGCGCTGAGCCCGCGCCTCGCCGATCCCGACCTCGCCTTCCCCTATCTGTTGCTGCTGGTGTCGGGTGGGCATTGCCAATTGCTCGAAGTGCGCGCGGTCGGCAATTATCGGCGGCTGGCAACAACGATTGACGATGCGGTGGGCGAGGCGTTTGACAAGTCGGCGAAACTGCTGGGTCTGGGGTATCCCGGGGGTCCGGCGCTCGAGGCGCTGGCGCACGATGGCGATGCGCGGGCGGTGCCGCTGCCGCGCCCGTTGCTGGGCAGCGCCGAGCCGCATTTCAGCTTTGCCGGCCTGAAAAGCGCGGTGGCGCGGGCGGTAGCGACCGGCGAGCATGCGCCAGCCGACATTGCCGCGAGTTTTCAGGCGGCCGCCGTCGATTGCCTGATTGACCGGACCAAGCGCGCGCTAGATGCGGCGCCCGGAGTGACCGCGCTGGTCGTCGCAGGCGGGGTGGCGGCCAATGACGCCGTGCGCGGGGCGCTCGCCGAGCTCGCAAAGCAGCGCGACCTGCCGTTCATCGCCCCGCCGGGCTGGCTGTGTACCGACAATGCGGCGATGATTGCCTGGGCCGGGGCCGAGCGCTTTGCGCTGGGCCTGACCGACCCGCTTGATGTGCTGGCGCGGCCACGTTGGCCGCTCGATCCCGACGCCGAACTGGTGCGCGGCGCCGGGGTGAAGGCATGAACACCGGCCAAATAGGCCATGCCGGGGTGAAGGCATGAACACCGGCCACACCAACGACACGGGGGTGAAGGCATGAGCGCGTTCGCCCTGCCCTATGGCGTGATCGGCGGCGGGGCGTGGGGAACGGCACTGGCGCAGATGCTGGCCAGCGATGGCAGCGCGGTGCGGCTGTGGGCGTTTGAGGCTGACGTGGTCGCCGACATCAATGTGGGCCACGCCAACAGCGCCTATCTGCCAGATATTGCCCTGTCGCCAAGCATCACAGCCACCGGTGCGCTCGCTGAGCTTGGCGACTGCGCGATGCTGCTGGCGGTGGCCCCGGCGCAGCATCTGGGCCGAATCCTCGCCGACCTGCCCGATCAGGCGCAGCCGCTGATTCTGTGCAGCAAGGGCATGGAGCAGGGTAGCGGGCGATTGATGAACGATGTGGTCGCGGATCGCGGCTGGCGCGGTCCGGTGGCGGTCTTGTCCGGCCCGACCTTTGCGCATGAGGTCGCGCGCGGCCTGCCCGGGGCAGTGACGCTGGCGGCGGCGGATTTAGGCACCGCGCAAGCCCTTGCCAAAAGCCTCGCCCGGCCGGCCTTTCGCCCCTATGCCAGCGATGACATTATCGGGGCGGAGATTGGCGGGGTGGTCAAAAATATACTGGCGATAGCGTGCGGCGTGGTCGACGGGGCGGGGCTGGGCCAGAACGCACGCGCGGCGCTGATCAGCCGGGGCTTTGCCGAGATGGTACGGTATGGCCTGGCGCGGGGCGGGCGGCTGGAGACATTGTCGGGGCTGGCCGGGCTCGGCGATCTGGTGCTGACCTGTTCGTCGACCGCATCGCGCAATTTCAGCCTGGGGCGCGGACTGGGTGAGGGCCGCGCGGTGGCGGCGCTGATGGCCGACCGGCGGACCGTGGCCGAGGGCGCGTTTAGCGCGCCGGTGCTCGCCGCCGATGCCAAGACGCGCGGAATCGACATGCCGATTGTCGCGGCGGTCGCGGCGCTGATCGCCGGCGTTGCCGATGTCCGCAGCGTCATCGCCGGGCTGCTCGCCCGCCCGCTGACCGGTGAAGGCTGGCAGCGGCTTGACTGAGGGCCGCACACCGCCGCCGGCGATAACTGCCAGCGCTGGCAGCATCGCGGACGACGATGCGGCAGCGCTGGCCAAGGGCGGGCGGACCAACATCATCGGTTTCGTCCTCAGGCTGATCGCGCGGCTGCCATTCCTCTATTTTGCCGGGCGCTGGTATGGCGCGGAGGCGGTCGGACGGTTCGCTTATGCGGTGCTGGTGGTGGAATTTGCGGCGCAGATCGCGACGCTGGGCCTGAAACGCGGGCTGGCGCAGCAATTATCGCAGAGCGCCGATGAGCGCGATCATCCGGGCATTGTCTGGGACGCAATGGCGGTGGCGCTGGCCGCGTCGTTGGTGCTCGGCGGCCTGCTGATCCTGATCCCGCAGGCGATGTTTCCCAACAGCAGCATCAACGGGTTTGACCGGTTGCTGCCGCTGATCGTCATCGCGGTCGCGGGCACCGACATTGCGCTGGCCGCGCTGGCCTATCGCTACGACATCGGCGCGAGCGTGCGGGCGCGGGCAATTGTCGAGCCGTGGACGATCAGCATCGCCGCCGGGCTGCTCGCGCTCTATTCCACCCGTGACGGCCTGATCCTCTCTTACGTCATCGCCATGGTCGCGGCCTTTGCCACCGCGCTGATTCCGCTCTTTCGATCCTATGGCCGTCCGCGCGGCTGGCAATTGCGCGGCAGCCGGTTGATTGCACTGGCGCGCCACAACCTCCCACTGGCTGGGGCCGACGCGGTGGAGTGGGGGAGCAGGCGGCTCGATCTGGCGGTCCTCGGCCTGTTCGCCGGGCCAGCGGTGCTCGGCGTCTATTATGTCGCGCAACAGGTGGCGTCGTTGCCGCAAAAGCTGAAGACCAGTTTTGAACCCATTTTAGGCCCGGTTATCTCACGCGGGGTGGCGGAGGGGCGGCTCGCCGATGTCGCGGCGCAGGTCGCGCAGGTCGGATTCTGGGTGCTGGCGGCGCAGGTCGGGGTGGGGCTAGCGCTCGGCATTCCGGCGCGGGCGATCCTGGGGCTGGCGGGGCCGGAATTTGTGATTGGCGCGGCGGCGCTGTGGCTGTTGCTGCTGGCGGAGGTGGTGGCCTCCACCGCAGTCACCAGCGAGGCGGCTTTGGTTTATATGGCACCAAAGCGCAATTTGATGATTTCGCTCGGGATGATCCTGCTCCAGGGGCTGCTGAGCATCCTGCTGTGCATGATCGTCACCCGGCTAAACGGACCGCCGATTGCTTATGCCGGGGCGGTCGCGCTGGCGCTGACGCTGGCGCTAGGCGTTGCGGCGCTGGTCAAGGCGCGGGTGCTGGGGACGCTGACGGGGAGCCGGGTCCACGGCTGGCGACCGATATTGCCGGTCGCCGCCGGCGCTGCGGTCGTGCTCGGCTGGGCGGCGACGCAATTACCCGAATGGGCGGAGATATTAGTCGGCGTACCGCTGATCCTGGGCGGCTATGGCTGGCTGATCTGGACGCGCGGCTTTGGCCCCGCGGACCGAGCGCTGCTGCGCGGCGGTAAAGCAGACTAAAGACTCAGGCCAGTTTCACTTTAACCAGCGCCGCTAGATCATCCTGCGCGCGCGGGCCGATCTGGGCGATGATCGAACAGGCGCAGACCGCGCCCATGGTCAGCGCATCATGGAGCGAGCGCCCTTGCGCCAGCCCGCTGAGGACGCCGGCGGCGAACAGGTCGCCAGCACCGGTGGTGTCAACGACGCGGGTGATGGGTTCAGCGGTGACGCGGACGGTTTCGCCATATTGGACGCCGACCGCGCCATCGGCACCGCGCGTGGCAATGAGCAGCGGCACCTGCGCCGCGACGGCGGCGACCGCTGCGTCAAAATCGTCAGTCTGCGCCAGCGCAGTGATTTCGGATTCATTAGCGAACAGGATGTCAATGTCCCCCGCCGCCATCATCCGGCGGAAATCATCGCCGTGCAGAGCGACGACAAAGCTGTCCGACAGGGTGAAGGCGACGCGGCGTCCGGCAGCTTTAGCGATGCTGATCGCTTCGGCCATCGACGCGCGTGAGGCATCGGCGTTCCACAGATACCCTTCGAGATAGAGGATGTCGGCGGTGGCGATGAGGTCAGCATCGAGCGCATCGCGTCCGAGACTTTGGGCGGCCCCCAAAAAGGTGTTCATCGTCCGCTGGCCATCGGGCGTAACGAGGATCAGGCAGCGCCCGGTCGGTTCACCATCGCTGGTCGGCGGGGTGGTGAAGCCGACGCCAAGCGACGTGAGGTCGTGGCGGAACACCTGGCCGAGCTGGTCGTCCTTAACCTGGCCGATAAAGGCGCACGCGCTGCCAAGCGCCGCCATCCCGGCGAGGGTGTTGGCGGCTGAGCCGCCCGACATTTCGGTGCCCGGGCCCATCGCGGCGTAGAGATTTTCCGCCTCAGCCGCGTCGATCAGCCGCATTGAGCCCTTGTCGAGGGCGCGGGTGGTGATGAAGGCATCGTCCGCGCGGGCAATGACATCGACAATCGCGTTGCCGATAGCGACAACATCAAAGCGGGCGGGAGTGGTCATATGCGGGCAAATCCTGTGGCTGCGGCCAGCCCGGACCGGACGGCGACGCGCCGCTCCCTAGGCGAGCGATGCGCGCCGGGCAAGCCGCTGTGGTTTGGGGCATGATTCAGGGCGTGATTCAGGGCGCGATTCGGGGCGCGGTTGACGGGCCGGTTGACGGAAGCGCATCGCAGCGGGCATCAGGCCACCATAATGCGATTGCTTTTTGATGCCATTCCGCTGGCGCTGCGCCAGCTTGCCGACCGGCAGACGCTTAGCATCCTGTGGCGGGTGGTCGCGCTGACGCTGGTGATTTTCGCGGTGCTGGGCGTGGCGGCGTGGTGGGCGGCGGATCGCTGGCTAGTGCCCCGGCTGCTGGCAGCGGATAGCGACACCGCGACTTTGGCCGGGATCGCCCTGCTGTTTGCGGCGCTCACCGCCTTTTGGTTCCTGTTCCGCGCGGTGGCGATGGCGGTGATGGGATTGTTCACCGACGGCATCGTCGAGAGCGTCGAGGCCGATCATTATCCCGCATTGGCGGCGCGCGCAGTGCCGGTGCGGTGGCAGCGCGGGCTGGCGATGGGGCTGCGCTCCGCCGCACGCGCGCTGGGCTGGAACCTGCTCGCCTCGCCGCTCTATCTGCTGTTGCTATTTACCGGCATCGGGCTGCCGATTGCGCTGTTGGTTATCAACGGGGCGCTGCTCGGGCGTGACCTGGAGCTGATGGTGGCCGCGCGGCACCCGGGCCTGGAGCCTTTATCCGCTGGCCGCCGATGGGCGCTGGGGCTGACCGCCGCCGGGGCTTTTCTGGTGCCGGGCCTGAATTTCGTCGCGCCGGTGTTCGGCGCGGCGCTCGCCGTCCATCTGTTTCACCGCGACCGGGAATTGCCCTCATGATCCGCCCACTCCTCGCTCTCGCCGCGCTTAGCCTGTTGCTCGGCGGCTGTGCCGGAGCCGTGACATCGGGTGCGACAGGTCGACCGGTAACCGCCGGGATGCGTCCGGCGACCAACGATCATCGCGGCGCGGGATCGGGCGGGGGGGCAGGGCCAGTAGTCGCGGCGACGGGTAATGCCGGTGATCTGGTCGGGCGCGACCGGGCGGCGCTGATCGCACTCTTCGGTCAGCCGCGGCTGGATATGCAGGAGGGGGCGGGGACCAAGCTGCAATTCTCGTCGGAGCGCTGTGTGCTGGATGCGTATCTCTATCCGGCGCGGGCGGGGCAGGCGGCGGTGGTTACCCATGTCGATGCCCGCACCCCCGAGGGGGAGGATGTTGACCGGGCGGGGTGTATTCAGGCGCTTAGGCGGCGCTAAGCTGCGCCAGCGCCCAGTCTGCGGCCTCTGCCACCACGGCGTCATCGTCGCCGGTTAGCGCAGAAAGCCGCTCCTTCAGCCGCGCATCGCCGCTATTTCCCGCCGCGATACAGACGTTGCGGACAAAACGATTGCGCCCGATCCGCTTGATCGGCGACCCCGCGAACAGAGCTCGGAAGCCCGCATCGTCGAGCAGCAGCAGATCGGCCAGACGCGGCGCGGCGAGTTCGGCGCGCGGCAAAAATGCGCGGTGGCGGTGCGCGGCGTCGGCGAATTTATTCCACGGGCAGACCGCCAGGCAATCATCGCAGCCATAGATGCGGTTGCCCATCGCGCGGCGGAATTCATCCGGGATCGGCCCGGCATGTTCGATGGTGAGGTATGAAATGCAGCGCCGCGCATCGAGCCGATAGGGTTCCGGAAAGGCGGCGGTCGGGCAGGCGGTCTGGCACGCGGTGCACGAACCGCAGCGGTCTTGACCCGGGGCATCGGCGGTGAGGTCGCTCGCCAGATCAGCGCCGAGGTCGAGCGTCGTGTACATCGCGCCGAGGAACAGCCAGCTGCCATGGTCTCGGTTCACGAGGTTGGTATGCTTGCCCTGCCAGCCGAGCCCGGCGGCCTCAGCCAGCGGTTTTTCCATGACCGGCGCGGTGTCGACGAAGACCTTCAGCTGCATGTCGCGCACTTCGGCGACCAGCCAGCGGGCGAGCGCTTTCAACGCGCGTTTCACCACATCATGATAATCGCCGCCTTGGGCATAGACCGAGATGACGCCGCGATCACGCGCATCCGCCAGCGCCAGCGGATCATGGCCGGGGGCGTAGCTCATGCCGAGCGCGATGACGCTGCGCACCTCTGGCCACAGCCCCGCTGGACTGGCCCGTTGTTCGGCGCGGCTCTCCATCCAGATCATGTCGCCATGCGCGCCGTCGACCAACCATTGATGCAGGCGCGCAGCGGTTTGCGGTGCGGCATCGGCGGCGGCGATCCCACAGGCGACGAAGCCAAGGCGTGCGGCCTCCGCCTTTAGTCGCTCAGCCAACGGGATATTCGCGTCTTTGGTCATTCTTGCTTTACCAGCCCCCGACTATGCCGCATCGCACGGGCATATCGCCTCTGGCCAATTGGCGAAAGCAATAGGGTGAAGCGTTGAGCGACGATGTGCTGGTGGCCGACGGGATCGGCAAGGTTTTTGGCAATTATCGCGCGGTTTCCGGCGTATCGCTGCGCGTCGCGCGCGGCGCGGTATACGGCGTGCTCGGCCCCAATGGTGCGGGCAAGACGACGACGCTGCGGATGTTGCTCGGCATTCTCGACCCCGATGAAGGCACGCGCAGCCTGCTGGGGCACGCCAATCCCCGTGAGGTGGCGAGCCGGGTCGGCTATCTGCCCGAAGAGCGGGGGCTCTATCCCGGGATGACCGCGCGCGACGCGATTGCGTTCATGGGGGCGTTGCGCGGACTCAACCTGGCCGAAGGTCGGCGGCGGGCGGATGAGCGGCTGGCGAGCCTCGCCTTGGCGCACGCCGCGCCGCAGAAAATTCGCAAACTGTCCAAGGGGATGGCCCAGATGGTCCAGCTGGTTGGCGCGCTGATCCACGACCCCGAGCTGATAGTCCTCGACGAGCCGTTTTCGGGACTCGACCCTGTCAATCAGGAACGGCTTGAGGCGATGATCCTGGCCAAGCGCGACGAGGGCGCGACGATCATCTTGTCGACGCACGTGATGGCCCATGCCCAGCGCCTGTGCGACCGGGTGTGCGTGATTGCTGGCGGCGAAATGCGGTTTGAGGGCACTGTGGATGCGGCGCGCGGGCGGCTGCCGATGGTCGTACGCTATCGCCCGCGTGACGCGGGGAGCGACGCTGCGATGGCAGCAGAGCTGCCCCTAGGCGCAACCCGGCATGGTGACGAATGGCGGTTTCCGGTGGCCGATGATGCAGTCGAACCGATGCTGGCCAAGCTGGTCGCCGCGCATCACGGGGTTGAAGGGCTGTCGATTGAGCGGCCCGGTCTGCATGAGGCATTTGTCGATATTGTCGGTCAGAGTGATGACCAGCGAACCAGCATCGGAGTCGCCGTATGACCCGGCCGATGACGCTGCTGTCAGCGACCTATGTGATCGCGCGGCGCGATTTCCTAGCGATTGTTGCGACCCCGACCTTCCTGCTGTTCCTGCTGGCGCCGCTGTTTTTCATCAGCCTGTCGGCGATTGGCGGGATGAGCGCGGCGCAGCTGGCGACCAACGCCGGATCAACCGAGCTGATAATGGCGCAGGTGCCGGCAGGTGAGCGCGCCGCGTTCATCGCCACCGACGCGCGGCTAAGGCAGCTGACCGGCGGGCCCGGGCGGACACCCCGGCTGATCGTGATGACGGACACCAGCGCCCACCGCGAGGCGATGACAAGTGCAGCGCTCAACCCCGAGGTGCAGGCGATCCTGACCGGCAACGCCGCCGCGCCGACCATCGCCGAACGTGAGCCACGCAGCACTGCTGGCCGCTATCTGACGCTGCTCGCCGACACGGTGGCGCGGGCGGGGGCGGGACCAGCGGCGCGCGCGGTGACAATCAGCGAGCCGAGCATGACCCAGCTGGGCAGCGCCAACCGCACCGGGCGGGCGGCGCAGGTCGGGCTGGGCTACGGCGCGGTGTTCATCCTGTTCCTGCTTATCCTGATGCTTGGCGGGCAAACCGTCGGTACGCTGGCCGAGGAAAAGGGCAATAAGGTCATCGAGATTCTCGCCGCTGCGGTGCCGATGGAATCGGTGTTTTACGGCAAGCTTATCGGGATGCTCGGCGTCGCTTTGCTGTTCATCGCGTTCTGGGGCGGGATATTGGCGCTGGGCGGCTCTATTGCGATGAGCCAGCTGGGCGTGCCGACCGAGATGCTGGCGACCGTGCAGCCGGCGCTGGGCTGGCCGCTATTCCTGCTGCTCGCGCTCGCTTATTTCCTGATGGGGTTCATGCTGCTCGGCGCGGTGTTCCTGGGGCTTGGCGCGCTGGCGTCGAGCGTGCGGGAAATACAGATGCTGTCGCTGCCAATCACGCTGTTTCAGGTGGGCATGTTCACGCTGGGCAGCATGGCGGCGAATGTGCCCGGCAGCCAAATAGCGACCATCGCGGCGTGGCTGCCCTGGTCTTCCCCCTATGCGATGGCGGCGCGCGGTGCGACCGACGCGGCGCTATGGCCGCATGCGCTGGCGCTTGGCTGGCAGGCGCTGTGGCTGGTCGCGAGTGTGGCGGTCGCGGTGCGATTATTCCGTTATGGCGTGCTGCGCAGCGGGCCGCTGTTTAGCTGGCGGCGGGCCAAAGCGCAGACAGCATCAGTTGCAAAACAGGATTGACATTGATGTCAGCAATGCCACGTTGAGCGAGTGAGAAGCGCGCGCATCGTTCGGATGACTCGCCCCGCATGACTGGAGAGACACCATGGCCACCGCCCCGACCAATGATTGCTGCCCCGCCCCTAGGCTCTATCCCAATGATTCCCCCGTCATCGGCGCGTTTGAGGATGTGACCAACCCGGCGGTTTTCGCGGAGAACCGCTTTGAAGCGCCGTTCAAGGCGCTGCGCGATGCGGGCGGTATCCAGTTTTTCGAGGATGCACGGTTCGGCCCCTATTGGGCGATCACGACCTATAAGCCAATCCAATATATCGAATCGCTGCCTAAGATTTTCTCGTCGGAAGGGCGCCTTGGCGGGATCACTGTCGCCGGGGCGGGCGAAGGCAATCTGCTGCCGTTTGAAGTGCCGATGCCGATGTTCATCGCCATGGACCCGCCGCGTCATGCCGGTCAGCGGCGCACCGTCGCCCCCGCTTTTGGCCCAAGCCCGGTGGCCGATATGCGCGCCGACGCCGAAGCGCGGACCGCCGAAATACTCGATGGTCTGCCCATCGATGAGGCGTTTGACTGGGTCGAGCGCGTCTCGATTGAGCTGACCACTGGCATGTTGGCGCGCCTGTTCGATTTCCCGTGGGAGGAACGGCACAAACTGACCCGCTGGTCCGACTGGGGCGGTGACATCGAGGCGTTTACCACCGAAGAGCTGCGTAAAGAGCGGCTGGCCGAGATGATGGAAATGGGCGCGGCATTCCATGCGCTGTGGGAATCGAAAAAGGGCAAGCCGCCAGCGGGCGACCTGATTTCGATGATGCTCAACAGCGAAGCCATGGCCGACATGAGCGACCAGGAGTTCATGGGCAACCTCATCCTGCTGATCGTCGGCGGCAATGACACCACCCGCAATTCGATGAGCGCTTATGCCTATGGCCTCAACAAATATCCCGAAGAGCGGGCGAAGCTGGAGGCCGACCCGACGCTGATCGCCAATACCGTGCAGGAGATTATCCGCTGGCAGACGCCGCTGGCGCATATGCGGCGCACTGCGGTCGAGGATCATGAGGTCGACGGACATCTGATCCGCGCCGGCGACAAGGTCGCGCTCTGGTATATTTCCGCCAATCGCGACGACAGCGTATTTCCCGAAGGCGAGCATATCCGCGTGGAGCGGGACAATGCGCGGCGGCAATTGTCGTTCGGCTATGGCATCCACCGCTGTGTCGGCGCGCGCGTCGCAGAGCTGCAATTGCAGGTGCTGCTCGAACAGATGGCGGCGCGGCGGCTGCGCCCCATCGTCGTCGAGGAGCCGGACCGGGTGCCGGCGTGCTTCGTCCACGGCTATCGCAAGCTGATGGTGCGGCTGGAGCACTATTGACGCGGCGGCTGGCTGCGCCGACCGTGCCGTCATGAGCGATCCAGACGGTAACACTGAGTCACGCACGCATTTATCCCGTCGGCAGATGCTGGCGGGCGGGGCGGTCGCGACGCTTGGCTTTGGTGCGCTCTATGCCAGTTCGCCTTACGGAGGCCGACCGCTGCTGGGTGCGCAAGCGACGGTCAATCGCGATACCTTCCCCTATCGCCTAAGCGATGCCGAGTGGCGGCGGAGATTATCGCCGATGCAATATTATGTGCTGCGCCAGGCGGGGACCGAGCGGCCCTATTCCAACGCGCTCAACCGCGAGGCGCGGCGCGGCACGTTCATGTGTGGGGGCTGCGCATTGCCGCTGTTTGCATCCACTGCGAAATTTGACAGCGGCACTGGCTGGCCGAGTTTTTCCGCGGCCCTGCCCCGCGCCGCCCGCACCTCCACCGATCATGTCCTGGGCTATGCCCGCACCGAGGCGCATTGCGCGCGCTGCGGCGGGCATCAAGGGCATGTGTTTGACGATGGGCCAGCGCCGACCGGGCAACGCTGGTGCATCAATGGCGCGGCGCTAGTTTTTATCCCCGCCTAACCGCGGGACGCCTTCCCCTAGCGCAAGCGCTAGCGGCGTGCTCGCTACCTTCCCCTAGCGCAAGCGCTAGCGCTATTTTCCCTTCCCCTAGCGCAAGCGCTAGCGGGGACGCGTAACAATATTTCACGGGCGCATTGCATTCTTAACCTGTTGCTGCCATATGGCCGCTGTGAGGAAGGCGCGCGGACCCATTGTCCGGCGCTGATCCGGTAGCGTGATAGTCCGCCCGACAGCATGGTTCGCCCAGCAAAAGGAGCGCGACCGGCCGGACATTCTTCCCCACTCACCAGAAATTGGTCCATCACGCGGGTCGGTTTCACGAACCCGCTGCGCCTATCCGCGCACCTCTTTTTCGTATCCATCGGGCAGAGCCCGTGGGCGACGGAGTGTGTGCTGCGCTGCAAGAATATTGAAAGACTATCCATGACAAATTTTGCTTCGTTCGGCCTGTCACAGCCGCTCATGAAGGCGCTCGCCGCCAAGGGCTATGACGCGCCGACCCCCATCCAGGTGCAGGCGATCCCGCCAGTGCTGGATGGCCGCGACCTGTGCGGCATCGCCCAGACGGGCACCGGCAAGACCGCCGCCTTTGCCCTGCCCAGCCTCGACTATCTCGCGCGCAATGCCGGGCCCCCGCCCAAGCGTTCGTCGCGCATCCTCGTCCTGTCCCCCACCCGCGAACTCGCAGCACAGATCGCCCAAAGCTATCGCGACTATGGCCGGTTCATGAACCTGTCGGTTTCGGTGGTGTTCGGCGGCGTGCCGATTGCCAAGCAGATCCGCGAGATTACCCACGGCGTTGACGTGATGGTGGCAACGCCTGGTCGCTTGCTCGACCTGATTGACCAGCGCGCCTTTCACCTGAAGGGCGTCGAAATTTTCGTCCTCGATGAAGCCGACCAGATGATGGATCTTGGGTTCATCCATGCGCTGCGCCGCCTCCATGCCCTGTTGCCGGAAACCCGCCAGACGCTGTTCTTCTCTGCGACGATGCCCAAGGCGATTTCGGAGCTGGGCGACACCTTCCTCGACCAACCGGTCAAGGTGTCGGTTGCCCCGGCGGCAACCACGGCGGAACGGGTCAAGCAAATCGTGACGTTCGTTGAGCAAAAGGAAAAGCCCGCTTTGCTGGCGCTGGCGCTCAAGAGCCAGGAGATTGACCGGGCGCTGGTGTTTACTCGTACTAAACATGGTGCCGACCGGGTTGTCCGCCAGCTGTCAGCGTGCGGCATTCCAGCGGCGGCGATCCATGGTAACAAGAGCCAGGGGCAGCGCACCGCCGCCCTGCAGGCGTTCCGCGACGGCAAGGTCCGCATCCTGATCGCCACCGACATCGCCGCACGCGGCATCGACGTATCCGGCGTCAGCCATGTGTTCAATTACGAGCTGCCCAATGTCCCCGACCAATATGTCCACCGCATCGGGCGGACGGCACGTGCGGGGGCCGAAGGGCTGGCGATCAGTTTCTGTGCGCCTGATGAAAAAACCTATTTGCGCGACATTGAGCGGCTGACCCGGATCAAGCTCGACATCATGCCGCTGCCCGAGAATTTCGTGGCACAGGTGCGCGCGATGCCGAAGCCTGCGCCTGCCCCGGCGGACCAGGGTGGTGGTCGTGACCGCGACCATCGCGGTGGTCGCCCGCCGCAGGGTCAGCGTAATGGCGCAAAGGCCGGCGGCAATGGCGGCGGCGGTAATGGCCGCGAGGACGGTGATCGTCCGCGCCACTTTGGCCGCAGCCGTGGTCCAGTTGGCGCGCATCGTGGTGCCGTCAAGCGGATGGGCTAAAGGCTAGATGGCCCTCTGCCGCTGGTAGAGGGCCTTAGCCGCCCGCCCGATTACCCACCCGCCTCTGACAGGCGCTGCCGGGCGAGATCGATACCGATCAAAGGCAGCAATGCTGCCATATCCGGTCCAGCCTCGCGTGCCGTTAACGCGCGGCGCAGAGGCAAGAACAGCGCCCGCCCCTTGCGTCCGGTCGCCTCCTTGAGCGCGACGGTGAGCTGGTGCCAGGGGTCGTCATTCCAGTTCAGGCCATCGAGCGCGAGCAAGGCGGCGCTGAGCAACGGCAGATCTTCGGTCGCCGCCGCTGGCACGGTGAGCCCAGGCGCGAACAGATCGGCCCACGCCGCTGCCTCAGCAACGCGCGCCAGATTGGGCCTGATTGCTAGCCACTGGGCTTCGTTCATTTCGGGCGGCAGCCGCTCCGCAACCGCGGCAAAGTCCAGCTGGTGAACAATCCGGGCGTTAAGCTGCGCCAGCTCGGCTTCGTCAAAGCGGGCGGGCGCGCGGCCAAAGCGGCTGAAATCAAAACTGGCGATCAACGGCGAGGGGTCGACAAAGGCCTCCACCGGATCGGCCGTGCCGAGCCGGGCGAGTTTGGCAACCAGCGCTTGCGGTTCGATCCCCGCCTCCCGGAAATGGGCGACGCCGAGTGAGCCGAGGCGTTTTGAGAGTTTCCCCTCGGCCCCCGTCAGCAGCGCGGTATGCGCGAAGTGCGGCAGCGCGGCCCCGAGCGCGCTGAACATCTGCAGCTGGACCGCGGTGTTCGAGACATGATCCTCCCCGCGCACGACATGGCTGATCCCCAGATCAATGTCGTCGATGACCGAAGGCAGCATATAGAGCCAGCTGCCATCGGCGCGGCGGATGACGGGATCGGAGAGCAGTTTCGGATCGAAATGCTGATCGCCGCGCACCAGATCGGTCCAGGTGATCGGTGCATCATGATCGAGCCGGAAGCGCCAATGGGGGGCGATGCCCGCTGCTGCCTTAGCCGTGAGGTCCGCCTTAGTCAGGGCCAGCGCGGTGCGCTCATACACCGGCGGCAGGCCACGCGACGCCAGAACCTTGCGGCGGATGTCGAGCTCTTCGGCAGTTTCATAGGCTGGATAGATGCGGCCCGCTGCTACCAACCGGTCGAACCCTGCCTGATAGAGCGCGAACCGCGCAGACTGGCGGACTTCGTCATCGGGCTGCAGGCCGAGCCAGGCGAGGTCGGCGCGGATGCCATCGACAAAGCGCTCTTCTGACCGGGCGCCATCGGTATCATCGATCCGCAGCATCATCCGCCCACCATGCGCGCGGGCGAACAGCCAATTGTGGATAATCTGCCGGAGATTACCGACATGAAGGTCGCCGGTGGGCGAGGGGGCAAAGCGGGTGACGATGTTTGAAGCGATCATGGTGCAGCGCCTATAGCGCAGATTGCGGGCCGCGCGACACCCGCAACGCGCGTGACACGCCAACGCTTGGCGACACGCAGAAACGCTTAATTCTCCCTTTACCCGATTTGGCTAGGGTCAGCGATGATGACCCTGATTGTTGCCCCGTTCCTGTCTGACCTGCTGCGCCGGGCCTGGCCACCAGTGCCCGACACAGTGCGCGATGACGTCGCCCAGCTGCGCTATGCCAGCATGCAGGCACAAGTGCCGCTGCTATATGCAACGACGATGATGGTGATCGCGATCACGATGATGGTCGCGCAGCCAGACGCCGGATTCTGGATCCGTGTTGGTCTGCCGGGTGGGATCATTGCCACCTGTGCCGTCCGGCTGACCTGGTGGCTGCGTCATCGGTCGGGCACCCCTGATGCGGCAACGGCGCGGCGGCGAATGATCCAGATGACGATCATCGCCAGCATGATCGCCTGTGCCGCCAGCTTCTGGGCATCCTTTGGGTGGGTGCAATCAGTGCCGGGCGAGCGGTCCTATTATCCGATGTTCATGGCCATCGGGCTGTTATCCGCAGCCTTTTGCATGTCGACCATCCGCGCCACCGCAATCTGGCTATTGCTGGTCGGGCTCATCCCGATATTAGCGACGCTGACAGTTGCCGGCGGGCGGATGGAGCATACCGCCGCGATACTCGTCACGATTTCCGCGATGTTTCTTATCCGCCTGATCGCGCAGCGGCATGACCAGCTGGTGATGTTGCTCGAACTGCAACAGCAGATGCGCGAACTGGCCGCGACCGACCCGCTGACCGGGCTAGCCAACCGTCGCCGCTTGCTCGACCAGCTAGCTGCTGCGTTGCAACAGGGGCAACGGCCCGCAGTGCTGTTGCTCGACCTAGACGGGTTCAAAGCGGTCAACGATGCGCACGGCCATGCGGTCGGTGATGCATTGTTGTGCGAGATAGGCGAACGCCTCCGCTTGGCCATCGGTGAAGACGCCTTGGCCAGCCGATTGGGCGGCGATGAATTTGCGGTGGTGCTGGATGCGGCGGATACGGCGCGGGCCCAGGCGCTGGCCGATCGCATCCTGTCATCGCTGATCGCCCCGATCATCATCGGATCGTTGCGGCTCCGCGTCGGGGCGAGCCTGGGCTTTGTGATCGCGGCGCGCGGCGAAGTTGACCCGCACGCTCTGATCGCCGCTGCCGATACCCGGCTCTATGCCGCAAAAGCCGTCAGTCGCGAGGCCAAAGCCACCGGCCCGATCAGGCGCTCCGGAAACCGTGGGTGATCGGATAGCGGCGGTCACGACCAAAATTGCGATGGCCGAGTTTGGTCCCGGGTGGCGCCTGTCGCCGTTTATACTCGGCGATCGCGACCAGCCGCTCGATCCGCACAACGACCTCGCGATCAAACCCATATTTGGCGACGATGTCGTCGACGGATAGCTCATCCTCCACCAGGCCCAGCAGCATCTTGTCGAGATCGGCATAGGGCGGCAGCGAGTCTTCGTCCTTTTGGTCGGGGCGCAATTCGGCGCTCGGTGGTTTGGTGATGATCGCGTCGGGCATCACGGGCGTGACCGGGTTGCGCGACAGGGCCGGAATATTGGCATTGCGCCAGCGGGCGATGCGGAAGACCGTGGTTTTATAGGCGTCCTTGAGCGGGTTATAGCCGCCGCACATGTCGCCATAGATGGTCGCATAGCCGACGCTCATCTCGCTCTTATTACCGGTGGTGACGAGCATCGCGCCGAATTTGTTCGAGAGCGCCATCAGGGTGACGCCGCGTATCCGCGACTGGATATTCTCCTCGGTGATGTCGACATCGACATCGGCGAAGCTGCCCGCAAGCATGGTATCGAACGCGGCCATTGCGGGGACAATGTGGATCACGTCGTGACGACAGCCGATCATTTTCGCGCAGGCCGCAGCATCATCCTGGCTGGCGGTACTGGTGTAGCGGCTGGGCAGCATGACGCAGTGGACGCGGTCCGGACC
>JANOPV010000079.1:0-1795 GCA_031422035.1 Sphingomonas sp.
GCCGACGGCGGCGACCGTGCGCTCGCCGCCGCTGGCCGCTGGGCTGAGTTCCGCGCGGCCTTTGCCAGGATCACTGCAAAGGACGGCGGGGTCAGCATCGACGCCGCTAGTGCTGCAACACTCGGCGTCGACGTTGGCGACGGCATCGACTGGATTGCGTCGTGATAGTAGAAATCAATTTTGACGGCATTATCGGGCCCAGCCACAATTATGCTGGCCTTTCACCGGGGAATATCGCCGCGACTAGCAACGCCGGGGCGGTATCGCAGCCGCGCGCTGCGGCACTGCAAGGCATTGAAAAAATGAGGGCAAATCTCGATGTGGGTTTGCCGCAAGGCTGGTTCATGCCGCTGGCCCGGCCGGATGATGCGTGGCTGGCAACGCTCGGTGGCGCTGACGACAGCGTCGCCCCGCACTTGCGCGCTGCATCCTGGTCGGCATCGTCGATGTGGGCCGCCAATGCCGCAACCGTCAGCCCCGCCGCCGATACCGCCGATGGCCGCTGCCACCTGAGCATCGCCAACCTCGCCACGATGGCCCATCGCAGCCACGAATGGCCGGGCACGCTGGCACAGCTGCGGCTCGCCTTTGCCGATGATCGGTTCCGGGTGCACGCGCCCATTCCAGCCCCGTTTGGTGATGAGGGCGCGGCGAACCATATGCGCCTGGCCGCAACGCATGATGCGCCGGGCGTCGAGATATTCGTTTATGGCACCGGCGGCGGGGCATATCCTGCGCGCCAGCACGAGCAAGCGTCACGCGCGATTGCCCGGCGGCATGGGCTGGCCGCTGCCGCGACGTTGTTCATTGAGCAAGCGCCCGGCGCGATAGCCGCTGGTGCGTTCCACAATGATGTCGTCGCGGTTGCCAACGGGCCGGTGCTATTCACCCACGAGCGCGCCTTTGCCGATCGAGGCGCGGCGCACGCTGCGATCCGCGCCGTTGCACCATGGTGTGAGATTATCGAAGTCAGCGATGCCGACGTGCCGCTCGCGGACGCGATCAGCAGTTATCTGTTTAACGCACAGCTGGTCACTTTGCCTGAAGGTGCTGGCATGGCGCTCATTGTGCCACTCGAATCCACCGAAACGCCAAGCGTCGCGCGGGTGCTGGAGCGGCTAGTGACGAGCAATGGCCCCATCCGCCAGGTGGTTCCGGTCAATGTCCGGCAATCGATGGCGAACGGCGGCGGCCCGGCGTGCCTCAGACTGCGTGTCGTTGCTGATCCGGGCACAGTGGATCCGCGATTCATCGTCGATGACGCAAAGCTCGATCTCGCCGCCGGGGTTATTGCCGCGCACTGGCCGGAAAGCGTTGCCCCCGCCCAGATCGGCACAGCGGCGCTGCGCCAACAGGTGATAGCCGCCCGCGCCGCTTTGCTGAGCGCGCTAGGCCTGGGCGAACTGGGTTAATCCAGTTGGCGTCGGATTAACTTACAGTTTACCATGTTCATCATCCGCTAAACCTCGCATTTCCGTGGTTGGCACACTGCTTGCGATGTCATCAATGCGAGCGGGAACGTAACCAAGGACTGCACTATCGTGATGCGCATCAAACGCCTGTTCATGATCAAGACCCGGTTCGAGGCATCGCTCATCATCTATGCGCTTGGCCTTGGCTGCATCGAGCGCGGGCTACATTATCAAGTCCAGTTCCCGGGTTTCGGCGGCTGGCTCCTGCTCGCCGCCTGCACCGGCTCGGTGTTCCTCGCCGGGGCTAAGATATTCGACGCGCTGCGTTATGAACGGGCGATGCTCGCCAGCGATTGACCAGCTTCGTCAGTCTGGGATTGACA
>JANOPV010000080.1:0-3630 GCA_031422035.1 Sphingomonas sp.
CAGGTCGGTCAGGTGATAGCGCGCCAGCAGCACCGCCGCGCCCCAGCCCAGACCGAACAGCAGCCCGTCGCGGCGGTGGCGCAGATCATAAGCGGCGCGCGGGCTGACGCCGACATAGGCGGCGGCACGGGTGACCGAGCCAGAGATGGCGAGATGCTCAAGGAAGGATCGTTGGCGCGGGAGGGTCCAGTGATAGGTGGTGCGGGGTGGAGCGGGGAGGTGGGTGGCGGTGTCGTGGAGCATGGGGCTATCCTGTTTGGGTCTGTGACCTAGATAGAATAACCTATATGGTTGGATGTAGGACAGGGGATTGTTGGATTTGGTGCGGCGCGGTGAGTTCCGCGCCGAGCAGCCAACCATTAGCCTCTCGGCGCGATGATCACACGCATCTTTAGTCGTCCTGCCTGACCCTCCAAATCCCGCTCGAGTCCAACGGGGTTCGGTATGCGTCCTTCTGGATCATAAACAAAGCAGACTAGGGTATCGCAATCAGGGTGTGTCTCATAGCGCGCGCGGTCAACAATTAGTTGCTCACCGAGCTGCCCCGCTTTCAACGACTGCCTTGTTCTTTTGACTTCGATAACGATGCGCTCGCTTTTCAAAAGAAAATCCACTCGGCCTGATTGCCCAGCGTGGCTAGGCGTCACTTCTTCTGGGCGGATATCATCAAAGTGAATTTTAAGAAAAGCGAGTAGCAAATCCTGGACATCATATTCGTCGTTGATTTCGATAGTGGGCCGTTCGTTGTAACGGTCTTGCAATTGGCGTGCTGCGCTGTGAAAGCGAAGGCAAATCTGCTCTATAACTTTCATGCTGTCCGGCGCTACATCGTCTGGCCCGTCCTCACAGGCGTAGTCACGCAATTCGTCAATCATTGATGCCAAAACTGCGTCGGCGCGCTTGAGGCCTCCTAGATAGGCGTCACGAAATGCGCTGTCTGGTGTGCCCGAAGAAAAAGCGCCTAGTGAGTATGATATGCCTTTGAAATCTAGAATATTTCGACTTTGTGGAGTAAAAACGCGCTCAATCGCGATTTCGGTATCGCGAAACCACTTCGTAAATTCCGGCCCACCCGAGCGAACGCTTTGTAAGTTTGGGATGACGGCTCGCTGCCGTTCCAGAATTTCGATTGCTCGGTCCGTTCTCAAGTCGATTTCTCCCTACATCCCGTTCGCGGCGCTCAATATCGCCCGCACACTCGCTGTCGCCACATCCTCATCGATGCCGCAGCCGAAGATGATGCGGCCGTCGGCGGTTTTGCATTCGACATAGGCGGCGGCTTTGGCAGTAGTGCCAGTGCCAATCGCGTGTTCGCTGTAGTCGGCGATGTCGAGGGCGGGGCCGCCAGCCTCCGCTAGTGCAGCGATGACGCTGCTCATCAGGCCGTTGCCGCGGCCTGAGAGACGGGTGGCGGTGCCGTCCACTTCCATCTGGCCGATGAAAATCCTGTCAGGTCCAGCGTGCATTTCCTGCCAGTCGATCAGGCGGTAGCGCTGGCTGGTGTCGGCGAGGTAGGCGGACTGGAACGCCGCCCAGATATCGGCGCTGACCAGTTCGCGGCCTTCGCGATCTGCGACCTCCTGCACGACGCGGCTGAAATCGGCCTGCATCCGCTTGGGCAGTTTCAGCCCCTGATCCTGTTCGAGCACCCAGGCGATGCCGCCCTTGCCGGACTGTGAGTTGACCCGGATCACGGCTTCGTAACTGCGGCCAATGTCGGCAGGGTCGATGGGGAGGTAGGGGACTTGCCAGAGTTCGTCATTGCGGCGTTCCTGGGCGGCGAACCCCTTTTTGATGGCGTCCTGATGACTGCCGGAAAACGCGGTGTGGACCAGTTCGCCGCCATAGGGATGGCGCGGGTGGACCGGGAGCTGGTTGCAATATTCGACCGTGCTGATGACCGCGTCGATGTCTGAAAAATCGAGGCCGGGGGCCAGTCCTTGGGTGTACATATTGAGCGCGATGGTGACGAGGCAGGTGTTGCCGGTGCGTTCGCCATTGCCGAACAGGCAGCCTTCCACCCGGTCCGCGCCTGCGAGCAGGCCGAGTTCTGCTGCCGCCACGCCGGTGCCGCGATCATTATGGGTGTGCAAGGATATGAGAACGCTGTCGCGGCGGGGGACATTGCGGCCGAAATATTCGATCTGGTCGGCGTAGATATTGGGTGTCGCTGCCTCGACCGTGGCGGGCAGGTTGAGGATCAGTGGGCGTTCGGGCGTGGGATCGAGGATGTCGATGACCGCGGCGCAGCATTCCAGGCTGAAATCGAGCTCGGCGGTGGAGAAGGTTTCGGGGCTATACTCAAAGCGCCAGTCGGTGCCGGGGAGGCGGGCCGCATTGTCGCGCAGCAGCTTGGCGGCGGTGGCGGCGATGTCGCGGATTTGCGGGCGGGTCATCTGGAAGACGATGTCGCGCCAGGCGGGGGAGACAGCGTTATAGACGTGGACGATGGCGGTGGGCGCACCGGCCAGGCTGTCGAAACTGGTGGCGATGAGGTCGGCGCGCGCCTGGGTGAGGACTTGCACGGTGACGTCGTCGGGGATCGCGCCCGAGCGGACCAGCCCGGCGATGAAGTCGAAGTCAGTGGCGCCGCTGGCGGGAAAGCCGACTTCGATCTCCTTGAGGCCAATCTTGACCAGCAGGTCGAAGAACCGCCGTTTCTTGTCGGCATCCATCGGGTCGATCAGCGCCTGATTGCCGTCGCGCAGATCGGTCGATAGCCAGATGGGCGGAGTGGTGATCGTGCGGCTGGGCCATTGGCGATCAGTGATCGGAACGGCAGGGAACGGGCGGTATTTCGCGGATGGATCGCGGAGCATGGTCATGGGGCTGGGTCTTTGCTGCTTCTGGGGGCACTTAAGGGGTGAACTATGCCCTTGGCCGTGTCGCTGCGCGGACCCGCTTAAAAGGTGGGGCGCAGGCGGTTCGTCACGCCCAAGGGCGTGGTAGCAGCGGATTTAGGGGCAGCCCGGTCACGATCATGCAACTGATGTGCCGCATGCCGCGCGCCGTGTCCAGAGTCTACTGCGCCTCAAACGCGGCGCTGATGTCGAGTTGCACGGCGTCGCTGACCATCGGCACGGCATAGGTCATGCCGAATTCGCTGCGGTTGATGGTGGTGGTGGCGTGAAAGCCGACCGTCGCCTTGCGGTTGAATGGGTTGGTCCCAGCGCCGACAAAGCGCGCGTTGAGCGTGACTGGGCGGGTGACACCGCGGATAGTGAGATTGCCCATGATGTGCGCGGTCGTGCCCTGCACATGCACCATGGTCGAGACGAAGCGGACATTGGGGTGGTTGGGCATGTCAAAGAAATCGGCGCGCTGCATATGCGCGGTCAGGCCCGAGCTAGCCGTGCTGAGGCCGCTGACCGGGACTGTGATGTCGAGCGCGGCGGCAGCGGGATTGGCCGGGTCGAGCGTCAGGGTGCCGGTGATAGTGCCGAACTGTCCGAAATAATCGTTGAACCCAAAATGGCTAACGCGAAAGCCGACAAGGGTGTGGGCGGGATCAGCCGCATAGGTGCCGGCGGTGACGCGGGCGACGTCGGAGACGCCAGGCAGCGGGCGCGGCGCGGGGGCCTCTTGTGCGGTGAGGGCAGGCGCGGCGAGGAGCAGCGCGGCAGGGATGGC
>JANOPV010000081.1:0-5143 GCA_031422035.1 Sphingomonas sp.
CCCAGCGCATGCCGGAAGACCGCGACGCGGCGCTGCGTCCCAAATCGCTCGCCGAATTCGTCGGGCAGGCCGCCGCCAAGGACAACCTCTCGGTGTTCATCCAGAGCGCGCGGGGGCGGGGCGAGGCGATGGATCATGTGTTGTTCTTTGGCCCGCCGGGGCTGGGCAAGACCACGCTGGCGCAGATTGTAGCGCACGAGCTGGGCGCGGGGTTTCGCGCCACTTCCGGGCCGGTTATTGCCAAGGCGGGCGATCTGGCCGCGTTGCTGACCAATCTTGAGCCCGGCGATGTGCTGTTTATCGATGAAATTCATCGGCTTAATCCGGTGGTGGAAGAAGTGCTCTATCCGGCGATGGAGGACCGCGCGCTCGATCTCATCATCGGCGAGGGGCCTTCGGCGCGCTCGGTGCGGATCGACTTGCCGCCGTTCACCCTGATCGGCGCGACAACACGCGCGGGCCTCCTCACCACGCCGCTGCGCGACCGGTTCGGCATCCCGGTAAGGCTCAATTTCTACACTGTCGACGAGCTGGAAGCGGTGGTGACGCGCGGCGCGCGGCTGCTCGGCATCGGCATCGACAGCCAGGGCGCGCGCGAGATCGCGCAGCGTGCGCGCGGTACGCCAAGGGTCGCCGGACGGCTGCTGCGCCGGGTGCGCGATTTTGCGCAAGTCGCCGGCGAGAGCACCGTGACGCGCGCCCTGGCCGATGCCTCGCTCACCCGGCTCGAAGTCGATTCGCTCGGCCTTGATGCCATGGACCGGCGCTACCTTGCGATGATCGCCGACATCTACAAAGGCGGCCCGGTGGGGGTGGAAACACTGGCGGCGGGCCTGTCCGAGCCGCGCGACACAATCGAGGATGTGGTTGAGCCCTATCTGCTGCAGCTGGGCCTGATCGCGCGCACGGCACGTGGCCGCGCGCTCAATCCGCCGGGATGGAAACATCTGGGACTGGAGCCGCCAATGGGCAGCCAGGACGGGCTATTCGACGAGGGTAAATAGCGCTTCGACAGGCCGCCCGAGTGCACGCGCAAGTTTGAGAGCGAGCAGTGTCGACGGCACGAATACGCCATTTTCGACGGTGTTGATCGTCTTGCGGCTGACTCCCACGCGCTCTGCCAATTCCGCCTGCGTCAGGCCCAGTCGTTCGCGTTCGGCGCGCAAGCCATTGCTCAACCGCTCAGCCATCGCGTAGCGAGCGCTGTTCGAGGATGCCGAAACGGATCGTCGCGCCGCCGACCGCAGCTGATAGCAGCAAGCGGATGGCGTCGGCACTGCCAAATGGCTGCAACTGGTTGATGCCGTACAATGCAAAGGCACTCAGCACCGTCGCCCAGAACCCGGCGCCCAGCGCGCGCTGACGGTTGGCGCGCGTCGTCTCGTCGTTCATCAGCGCGCGGACCTGCGGACGGCGCAGCCAGCCGCCGCCGAACGCCAGCAGCAGGCACAACGCGGCGGCCCAGACGATCCAGGCCACAAGTTTGACAGTCTGCGGGCGCGACATTGGCACCTCGGTGCCCAGGCTTGTCGCCATGCTCATCAGAAAGAAGACGCCCAGCACGATCGCGCCGCGCGCGCGCCGCCGCGTCAGCCGTTCGACTTGCTCGATGTCGGTCATCGTCATGCTTTTACCCTCGCGTAGTATAACCTTAGGGTGACATATGTAACCTACGGGTTACATATGTCAAGATGCTCGGCCCATCGCAGTTTATTGTCCGGTCAAAGGCTTTTCATCGCACCTGAACGCCTTGAACTTAACCAGCCTTTGCGCGCGACTCGCCGCTCGGCTATGCGACGAACCGTGATCGCTATCGCCTCTCCTCCCGCGCCGCCGCCGTTGCCGCCCTCCGGCCAGTTCAATGGCGCGCTGCACCTCCTTCCGGTGCGCATCTATTTTGAGGATACCGACCTGTCGGGCGTTGTCTATCACGCCAATTATCTGCGCTATATGGAACGCGCGCGGTCGGACATGCTGCGGCTGGCAGGGATTGACCAGCGAAGCGCGCAGGAGGCGGGGGAGGGCGCATGGGCGATTACTGACCTCAACCTCAAATACCACTTGCCCGCCCGGCTTGACGATGTGCTGGTGGTGGAAAGCCGGATGCTAAGCGTGCGCGGGGCGAGCGTGCGGATCGGCCAGATCATTCGCCGCGACGCCGATATTCTTACCGAGGGCGAAGTGACCGCCGCCTTTGTCTCTCCCGCGGGCCGCGCCCGGCGGCAACCGGCGGGCTGGGCGGAGCGGTTTCGCGACATTATGAACGGAGCAGACTGAAACATGCCGACATTGACCCTCGAAACCGGCAGCCTGTCGCCCATCGGCCTGTTCCTGGAGGCTGATATTATCGTGCAGGCGGTAATGGTTGGCCTATTGCTTGCCAGCATCTGGGTGTGGACAATCATCGCCGTCCATGGCCGCAAGCTGGCCAAGGTGCGGCGCGATGCCGAGAAATTCGAGCGCGAATTTTGGAAGGCGAACGACATTGATCGCTTTCACGAAAGCGCCGCGAAGCAGGACGTGCCGAGTGCTCGAGTGCTGGCGGCGGGTCTAGGCGAATGGCGGCGGTCAACCGCCCGCCCAGTGGTGGACCGACAGGGGGTGCGCGACCGCATCTCGACAGTGCTCGACGCTGCAGTGGCGAACGAAATGGACGCGCTGGGGGACCGGCTAAATATCCTCGCTACGGTTGGTTCTGTTGCGCCATTTGTCGGCTTGTTCGGCACCGTCTGGGGGATCATGCGCAGTTTTTCGCAAATAGCGGAGGCGGGCAATAGCAGCCTCGCCGTGGTTGCGCCGGGTATTGCCGAAGCGTTGTTCGCGACAGCTATCGGCCTGTTTGCCGCCATACCGGCGGTGATCGCCTATAATCGGTTTACGCACGCGCTCGGGCGGATTGAATCGCGGCTGTATCGTTTTGCTGATGGGTTCCAATCGACCCTATCGCGCGAGCTGGAGCGAAGCTGATGGGGGCGGCGCTAGGTTCTGGCGCGAGCGGCCGGTTGCGCGGGCTGCGGGGCGGTCGGCGCGCGCCGATGGCAGAGATTAACGTTACGCCCTTTGTCGATGTTATGCTGGTGCTGCTCATCATCTTCATGGTCACCGCGCCGCTGCTGACCGCTGGCGTGCCGATCAATCTGCCTGATAGCCGCGCCATGCCGCTGGATCAGCCGGAGCAGGAACCACTGCAAATCAGCCTTGATCGCGTCGGCGACCTGTTCATTGGTGAGGAGCCGGTGACGATGGCGGCATTGCCCGCGCGGTTGGCGGCGATTGCCGCGACGCAAGCAGCCGATAATCCGCGCACGATCATGCTCCGTGCCGACCGCACCCTCGATTATGGTCGCGTCATGCGGGTGATGGGGGAATTGAACGCGGCCGGGCTCAACCGGGTGTCGCTTGTCGCGTCGCCTACTGCAGCCGCACCGGCGGTGGTCACAACCGGTTCATCTGGCCGCGAATAGGTTTGCAGCGATGACAATCAATCGCGCAGAAAAAATCGGCTTTGGCGGCGTCGCTTTGGCGCATGTTGCGCTGTTTGCGTGGCTGTCGCTGGCGTTGCCGAGCCCCGACCCGCTGGAAACACCGCCGCCAATGACGGTGGATATTATCGCCGAACCAGCCGCCGTCAGCACCGCGCCAGAGATTAGCGAAGCCCCGCCCGCGCCGCGTCTGGGGGAGCCTGACGCGGCTGATGTGCCCGCTGCGCCGCCGTTGCCAGAACCGCCGCGCCCGGTCCCGCCGCCGCCGCCCGCCAAGATCGAACCGCGACCGACCCCCCGCGAAGTTCGCACGCCAACCCCGACGCGTGAGCGCACCCCGCCGCGCCGCGAGCCGGAGCGTCCGCGCGAGCGGGCTCGCCCGGCTCCTGCGCCAGACCGGCCCGCCCGGCCAGCACGGCCTAATCAGGCGACGCCAACCCCCAATCGCCCGGCAACGCCCACCCGGCCCGGCACTGACCCCCGGCCCAGCGGCGCACTGGATGGGATCGCGTCAAGTGTGGCCCGCGATGGTCGCGGCCGCGCGCCGAACCCACCGGCGCAGCAGACCGCAGCGGCGATCCGCGCCGACATTCGCGTCAGCATCAATGCCGCTGTGCGCGGTCCGTGGAACGGGTGCCGCGTATCGGGCGTTGATATGGATCGACTGCGTACTGCCGTCGTATTCCGCCTGTCGCAAAGCGGTGGGCTGGAGCGCATCGTCAGCGTCACCACGACTGGGGTAAACGATAGCAACCGACCGCAACTGCAACGGTTTGAAGAATGCGCAAGGCGTGCGATACAGTTGGCGGCGCCGTTCACCCTGCCGCGAGAGAATTACGAGTTTTGGCAGACCTATACGCTCGATTTCGATAGAAGGTGATGAGGATGCGGATGAAGTTGCGAATGCCTGTGATGTTTAAGCTGGCCGCCACGATGCTGCTGCTTGCCGGGATTGGCGGCACGGCATCGGCTCAGCCCGCCACGGTGCCACCGTCGCGGGCACCTGCCGTCCCCGTGCAACCTGCCGTCCCCGCTACCCCGCGCGAAACCGTGACGGGTGACCTCACGCAGGATCGCACCAGCATCATCATTCCAGCATTAGCGACGGCACAGGCACAGGCGACCGCCGCCGGGTCGACCGACGTCCTTGGCCGACAAATCGCCGAAGTCATCGCCGCCGATCTCGAACGCTCCGGCATCTACGATCCGCGTGGGCCAACTGGCGTCCGCGCTATCGCTATGGGCGAAGTCACCGCGCCGCAGTTCGCTGGCTGGCGCGGCACTGGCGCTGAAAACCTGGTGCAAGGGTTTGTGCGTGCCGACGCGGCGGGCAATCTGACTGTCGGCTGCTACCTTTACGATCTCGCGCTCGGCACCGAATTGGCGCGCCAGGGTTTTGTCGTCCAGCCGCGTGACTGGCGCCGCGCCGCGCACCGCTGTGCCGACGCCATTTATTCGCGGCTGACCGGCGAAGCACCGTTCTTTGACAGCCGTATCGCCTATATCGCTGAAACCGGGCCAAAGGACGACCGGACCAAGCGCCTAGCGATCATGGATTCGGATGGGGCCAACCACCGCTTCATCACCAATGGCCAGGCGCTGGCGTTTTCCCCGCGTTTCTCGCCGGATTACAGCCGCATTGCCTATGTGAGTTATCTCAA
>JANOPV010000082.1:0-1670 GCA_031422035.1 Sphingomonas sp.
CCGCAAGCGCGCCATCAGGCTGGCAGCGGAGGAGGAAGAGCGCGCCTTCTATGAGGGCAAGGCCGGGCAGGAATGGCTGGCGGCGCTGGCCCCGCTGGGCACCGATGCTGATAAGGCGTTTCTGGAAACTGCACCCTGGCTGATCGTGGTGTTCGGGCAACGGCGCGGCGGGATCGAGCCGGGCGATACCAAGCAGAATTACTATGTTACCGAGAGCGTGGGGATCGCGTGCGGGCTATTGCTGACCGCGCTGCACAGCGCCGGGCTGGCGACGCTGACGCACACGCCGTCGCCAATGGGGTTCCTGCGGGAAATTTGCGAACGGCCTGCTGATGAAAAACCGCTGATGCTGATTGTCGCCGGGCTGCCCGCATCCGATGCGACGGTGCCCGAATATGCCACCCGCAAAAAACCGCTGAGCCAGATCAGCAGCTGGCTGTGACCGGGACTTAACTCGGATCAGCGCTGCTCATAAGGGCGCAAGCCCGGCCCAAGGACGTTGCGCGCGGTGACCAGCCGTTCTTGTGCCCAATCGGCAATGAACGTGGTCACCCGCTGGACCCCGGGCGCGAGCAGCGCGCGATTGTCGGTGATCGTCAGCCCGCCCGAGGGGTTTTCCTGCCCCTCTGGCCCGATAGTGATGAAGGCGGAATAATTGTCCTTATCCTGCCCCTGCACAAAATAATTGCCGACGATCCGGCCAATCGAGCCGATGGACAAATCGATCATATAATTGGTCTGCGTGCCCCGCGTATCGTCAAAGGTGCAGTCCGACACATCGACCCTGAGCGCGCGGCTTTTCAGATAATGGCCGCCGGTGCCGCGTTCAAAGCGCGAGCGAGTGACGGTGAGCGAGCGATATTGCCCGGCATAGATTGAGTGCGAGCATTGCCCATCAGGGCAACCGCCGAGGCCGGAGAAGGTCGAGCGGTCAATCACGATGTCACTATCGGGATCCCCTGAGGTCAATATCCCCTGCTGACTATCGCGAAACACGCTATTGCTGACGTTGAGGTCGCCTGACTCCAGCCGGATGCCCGCGCCATTGCGGTCCGACGAACGCATAGTCTGAAAGATCAGCCCCTCCACCGACGCGCCCAACGGACTGCGCAGCACCAACGCGCCCTTCCCCTCACAAACCACCCGTTCGAGGATGGCGGTGCCGGGCGTCTCCGCACGGAAGGTAACCCGCCCCTGCCAATGCACCGCGCAATCGCGATAGGTGCCGGGGCCGAAAACGATAGTGCCGCGCCCGGTGCCGATAGCGTTGACCGCCTCCTGCAGGCGGTCGAACTGCTGCCCAGTTTCGGCGATGGTAATCGAAGGGCCTCCTTGGGCTCCGAGCAGCAGGGGCAGAGTCGCGATAGCAAGCAGGCACGGGAACAGGCGGGGCATGGACAGTCTCCGGTTAAAGCCAAGCGTTTTCAGCCACAGACCCGCCGTAAAGGCAAGGCGGCTAACCATCTTCACGGCTGATGCGCGGTCAATCCAAGTTCGGTCGCAGCCACCGCCGCGCCGTGTCCAGGTCCACATCGCGGCGCACCGCATAATCCACCAGCTGGTCCTCCGCGACCCGGGCCACGCCGAAATAGGCGCTGTCAGGATGGCCGAAGTAAAAGCCGCTGACGGCCGCCGTCGGCCACATCGCGAAGCTCTCGGTCAGGGTCAGG
>JANOPV010000083.1:0-10284 GCA_031422035.1 Sphingomonas sp.
GTCCGCAGCTTAAGCGGCCAGTCGGGCCAGGACAGCGCTTTGTCCTCATGTACTGGCGGCTTGGGCATGATCTCGATCTGGGTGATCGAAGCCGCGCCTTGGCGGTTCGATGTGCCGACGCAATCAGACCCAGTGTCCCCGCCGCCGATCACGATGACATGCTTGCCGGTCGCGGTCAGGGTGCCGCGCGGCGCGGCGCGCCATTCGTCATCACCAGCAACGCGTTTGTTCTGCTGTGCCAGGAACTCCATGGCGAGGCGGATACCCGCCATTTCATAGCCCGGGATGTTCAGCATCCGCGGCGCTTCGGCCCCGCCGGACATCACCACTGCATCGAAATTCTCGCGCAGGCTTTCCAGTGACACCTGCACCCCGACCTCGACGCTGGTTTTGAATACCACGCCCTCGGCCTCCATCTGGATTAGACGGCGGTTAATCAGGTGCTTTTCCATCTTGAAATCGGGGATGCCATAGCGCAGCAGCCCGCCCATCCGGTCGTTCTTCTCAAACAGGGTCACGCTGTGCCCGGCGCGTGCCAATTGCTGGGCGCAGGCCATGCCAGCGGGACCGGAGCCGACGATCGCTACCGTCTTGCCGGTGCGGCGTGATGGCACTAGCGGCGTGATCCATCCCTGGTCCCACCCTTTGTCGACAATCGCGCATTCAATCGATTTGATCGTCACCGCAGCGTCGTCGATGTTCAGGGTGCAACTTTCCTCGCACGGGGCGGGGCATATCCGGCCAGTAAACTCCGGGAAATTATTGGTGCTGTGCAGCACTTCCAAGGCGCTGCGCCAGTCATCCTCATAAACCAGATGGTTCCAGTCGGGGATGATGTTGTTCACCGGGCAACCATTGTGGCAATAGGGGATGCCGCAATTCATGCACCGCGCCGCCTGTCCGCGCAGTATGTCGTCGGCCAACGGCACGATGAACTCGTTATAATTGCTCAGCCGGTCTTCGCGCGGTGCATAGCTGCGCTCGACCCGGTCAATTTCCAGAAATCCGGTTGCCTTGCCCACCTCGCGCCCTTTTCCGACTATTCAGCGGCGACCGGCGGCATCGCCAGTCGTTCCGCTTCGATGCTGCGCAATGCGCGCTGATAATCGCTTGGCATCACCTTGACGAAGCGGGGCAGGGCATTTGCCCAATCGTCCAGCAACGCCTTGGCGCGCGCACTGCCAGTATATAGCAGATGCCGCTCCAGCAGGACCCGCAGCCGCTCCGCGTCGTGACGCAGCGGGTCGCCCATGCCAAAATCATCGACGTTGCGGCTCCGTTGCTCGGGTCGGCCAGCGCCATCCTCGTTGTCGCGCAACAGGTCGATGGCGGACAGCTCAACCATCGCTTGGTTGCAGCGCCCGGCAAAGCTGCCATCCTCGTCGAGCACATAAGCGATCCCGCCTGACATCCCGGCTGCAAAATTGCGTCCCGTCTGGCCGAGCACGACGACGACACCGCCGGTCATATATTCGCAGCCATGGTCGCCGGTGCCTTCAACGACCGCAATCGCGCCCGAATTCCGCACGGCAAAGCGTTCACCTGCGACCCCGCCAAAATAGGCCTCACCAGCAATAGCGCCATAAAGCACTGTATTACCAACGATAATATTTTCAGCCGGGTTGCGGCTACTTGACGGTGGTTGCCGCACGATGATCCGCCCGCCCGACAATCCCTTGCCAACATAGTCATTGGCATCGCCGGTTAGGTCCAGCGTCACGCCATGCGCCAAAAATGCGCCAAAACTCTGTCCGGCGACCCCGGTGAAAATGATCCGGATACTTCCATCAAGCAATCCACCATGGCCATATCGGCGGGCAATGGCCCCCGACAACATCGCGCCGGTCGTGCGGTTGATGGTCTTGATCGCGCGCTCAATCCGCACCGGCTCACCGCGCTCCAGCGCTGGTTCTGCCGCCGCGATCAGCTCACGGTCGAGAACCTCGTCCAGCCCGTGGTCCTGCGTTTCCGTCTGCCGCAACGCCGCGCCACTTGGCAGCGCAACCTGATGCAGGATCCGCGACAGGTCGATCCCATGCGCCTTCCAATGGTCGAGCGCGGGGGCGGTGTCGATCCGGTCAACCCGCCCAACCATATCCGCAACGGTGCGGAACCCCATCTCGGCCATGATCTGGCGCAGTTCCTCCGCGACAAAAAAGAAATAGTTGATGACATGCTCAGGCTGTCCGGTGAAGCGCTTGCGCAGCACCGGGTCTTGCGTCGCGACGCCAACCGGACAGGTGTTCAGGTGGCATTTGCGCATCATGATGCAGCCAGCGGCGATCAGCGGCGCGGTCGCAAAGCCAAATTCGTCGGCACCCAGCAGAGCGCCAATGGCGACATCGCGGCCAGTGCGCAGCCCGCCATCGACCTGCACTGCAATCCGGTTACGCAGACCGTTGAGCAACAGCGTTTGCTGCGTTTCGGCTAAGCCGATCTCCCACGGCGAGCCAGCATGGGTCAGCGAGGTCAACGGCGACGCCCCTGTTCCGCCCTCATAGCCAGAGATGGTGACATGGTCGGCGCGGGCCTTGGCAACGCCCGCCGCCACCGTGCCAACCCCGACTTCGGCCACCAGCTTTACCGAAATCCGGGCCTGGTCATTCACATTCTTCAGGTCATGGATCAGCTGCGCCAGGTCTTCGATCGAGTAAATATCATGGTGCGGCGGCGGCGAAATCAGGCCGACACCCCGGGTCGAATGCCGCACCTTGGCGATGGCCGCATCGACCTTATCGCCCGGTAATTGTCCGCCTTCGCCGGGCTTTGCGCCCTGCGCCATCTTGATCTGGATGTCGTCGGCGTTGACCAGATATTCGGTGGTCACGCCAAAGCGGCCTGACGCCACCTGCTTGATTGCCGACCGCATCGAATCGCCATTGGCCATCGGCACGAACCGGTCTGGCTCCTCGCCGCCTTCGCCAGTGTTGGACCGCGCGCCAATCCGGTTCATCGCCATCGCCAGCGTCGTATGGGCCTCGCGGCTGATCGAACCAAAGCTCATCGCCCCGGTGGCAAAGCGCTTCACGATCTCAGCGGCGGGCTCAACCTCGCTCAGCGGCACCGGATCATTTGCCGGTTTCAGCCGCATCAGCCCCCGGATCGTCAGCAGCCGCTCGCTCTGCTCGTTGATCGAACGCGCGAAGGCGTCATATTCCTTGGGGTTATTGCCGCGCACCGCGTGCTGGAGGTTGGCGACATTGGCCGGGGTCCACGCATGCTCTTCGCCGCGGATGCGATAGCCATAGAGGCCGCCGACATCGAGCATGTTTCGGTATAGCGGGTTGTCGCCATAAGCGGCAGCATGGCGGCGCACCGTCTCCTCGGCGATCTCGGCCAGGCCAACGCCTTCGATAGTTGTCGCGGTGCCAGTAAAATAGCGGTTTACGAACGCGCTCGACAGGCCGACGGCGTCGAAAATCTGCGCCCCGCAATAGCTTTGGTAGGTTGAAATGCCCATTTTGGACATCACTTTCAATATGCCCTTGCCAATCGCTTTGACGTAGTTTTTCTCAACCTGCTCGGTGGTCAGGTCCAGACCTTGGCGAACACGAATATCTTCCAGCGTCTCAAACGCGACATAAGGGTTGACGGCTTCCGCGCCATAGCCTGCCAGCGCACAGAAATGGTGCACTTCGCGGGCCTCGCCGGTTTCCACAACCAGCCCGGTTTGCATCCGCAGCCCTTGCCGCACCAGATGATGATGCACCGCCGCAGTTGCCAGCAGCGCGGGCATCGCGATCCGGTCGCTGCTCTGCGCCCGGTCGGACAGAATCAGAATATTCTTGTCGGCCAGCACCGCTTCGGTTGCGGCCCAGCACATTTCCTTGATCGCGAGTTCGAGGCCGCCAACGCCGCTGGTAGCGTCCCACGTCATGTCAATCGTCTCGGCTCGGAATGCCGCATCGAGCACCGCCTCGACCGACCGGATTTTCGCGAGCCCGGTGTTGGTCAGCACCGGCTGCGTGACTTCCAGCCGCTTGTGACTGCCAGCGACTCGTCCGAGCAAATTGGGGCGCGGGCCGATCATCGACACTAGGCTCATCACCAATTCCTCGCGGATCGGATCGATCGGCGGGTTGGTCACCTGGGCAAAATTCTGTTTGAAATAATCATAGAGCAACCGCGAGCGCGTTGAGAGCACCGCCAGCGGCGTGTCGGTGCCCATCGAGCCAATCGGATCGTCCCCGGCGCGCGCCATCGGCTCCAAGAACTTGGCAATATCCTCCTGCGTATAGCCAAAGGCCTGCTGCCGGTCGAGCAGCGCCGCTGGATCATTGCCGTGGATCGACGCCGGGGCCTCAATCGCCTCCAGGTCTTTCAACTTATACTGCGCCTGCTGCAGCCACTCTTCATAAGGTTCAGCCGCCGCCAGCTCGGCCTTGATCTCTTCATCCTCGATGATCCGGCCCTGCTCCATGTCGATCAGCAGCATCTTGCCGGGCTGCAACCGCCATTTGCGGATGATCGACGCTTCGGGGATCGGCAGCACGCCGCTTTCGGACGCCATGATCACATGCTCGTCATCGGTCACACAGAATCGCGCGGGTCTGAGGCCGTTGCGGTCCAGCGTCGCGCCAATCTGTCGTCCATCGGTAAACGCGACCGCCGCCGGGCCGTCCCACGGCTCCATCAGCGCGGCATAATATTCGTAAAAGGCCCGGCGCTTCGGGTCCATGGTCGGGTGGCCCGCCCACGCTTCGGGGATGAGCATCATGACGGCGTGGGCCAGGCTGTAGCCCCCCGCCAACAGCAATTCGAGCGCATTGTCGAGACAGGCGGTGTCGGATTGGTCGTGCGGGATGATCGGCCACATCTTGTCGAGATCGGGGCCGAGTAGCTCCGACTCCATCGTCCGACGCCGCGCATTCATCCAGTTCACATTACCGCGTACCGTGTTGATCTCGCCATTATGTGCGATGAACCGATAGGGATGCGCCAGTTTCCAGCTGGGGAAAGTGTTGGTCGAAAAACGTTGGTGGACGAGCGCGAGTGCTGATGTTGCCAGCGGATTGCGCAGGTCGTCATAAAATTCGCCGACCTGCCGGGCGAGTAGCAAGCCCTTATACACAATCGTCCGCGTCGACAGGGACGGCATATACAGCTCGTCAAGCCCCGGGATGCCCAGCTTCACCGACAGTGCGGTCAGCGGATTTTGCGCCTGCTTGCGGATGGAGAGCAGTTTGCGTTCAAAAGCGTCCTGATCGGCGCAGTTCGCTCCTCGGCCGATGATCGCCTGCCGGATCACCGGCATTTGCTCGATCACGGTCTTGCCAAGCCCGGCCATGGACACTGGCACGTCGCGCCAGCCGAGCAGTTCTTGCCCCTCCTTGGTGATAAATTGCTCGAAATGCTGCACTGCAAAATCACGCGCTGCTTCGCGTTGCGGCAGAAAGCACATCGCGACGCCATAGGCACCGGGCGCTGGCAGCTGCACCTGCGCGGCATCGGCCCAGTCGCGCAATAGCGCGTCGGGAATCTGGATTAAAATGCCTGCACCGTCGCCTAATAACGGGTCAGCGCCAACTGCACCGCGATGGTCAAGATTCAGCAGAATTTCGAGGCCGCGGGCAATGGTCTGGTGGGTTTTGACGCCTTTGATGTTCGCAATGAAGCCGACGCCGCAGGCGTCATGCTCGTTACGCGCACAGTAGAGACCCTGATCCGCTGGCATCGTCATCTAATCGGTACTTTCAACTCATCCACACAAAAGGCCGCTGTCCACCGCGCGGATTAGGCGGGGGTGAGGCAACGGCGAGGCACACGCTTTGCGCTGCATCGCAGCAAAGATCACGCGTAACAATGTTTCAAACGAAACTGATTTTGCGGCAGACCTGTGCTTTCAGCCCATCGCGCTTGATGAAATATGCCGGAAAATGCAAGATAGTTTTCGTAGCAGTCGATGAAGCGGCAGCGAAATTGTTCGATCTAATGCCGGTTGGGGATGGCGTCCCCTCGGCCGCCCTCAGGCCATCGCGCCACGACGACCTGCGTGCCTGTCAGCAACGTCCAGTTGGTCGCTAGCCCAGGCCCGCGCGGCGCACCCGCAGGCAGCCCGGGTGTGGCATAGAGGGTGCGGATTTCCAGTGCCGCGTTCACGGGGCCGTCAGCGGTGAGTTGCAATGTGATCGGTTGCGGCACGCGGTAAAATAGCCGCGACCAGCTGTCCGCTACCAGGGTGATCCGCCGCCCGTTCAGCCGCACATTACGCATGGGTACATTTGGGCGCACTGCTAATAGGACGAAGCGCGGCGCAGACGGGATCGCGATTGCCCAGCGCCGCCCGCTCGCCGTGTTGGTTTGGACGACGGAAATGCGCCGGTCCGGTCCGGGCGCGGCGCCGCCGGGTGCGGGCGTGGCGATGATCTGCCAGCGGGTGAACGGTTCGTAACGGAACCGCGCGGCGGTATCATCGGGCAAATAGCTTTCGTCGGACGTCGTTGCCCAATAGGCTTGGCCGTTATCAGCATTATAAAGCGCGAAAAAATCGCCAGGTCGCGGATGACGAGCGGAAAAGCCATTGGACAGCGCTAGCCAGCTAATCGTGGCGAGTGACAGGGCCAGGGTAACAAAACCGCTGCCATGCGACAGCGTGAGCGCCGACAGCAAGCCGCGCGACCGGGCGATCGGCGCTCCCATTTCGCTGCGGGCGTGCCTCTCCGCCTCGTTCGTACAATCTGATGCCGGTGCCATCATTGGAGCCAGCAGCGCCACCATGAACGGCAGGGCCAGCGCTATCACTCCGCCGCTTAGCAGCCCGACCCCGACATAGGCCGTCGCGACTAGCTGGAAAATCAGACCCAGCATTGCGCCGGTGCCAACGACGATGATCACGGTCCGGACGATCCACATAATGGCGCTTGATCGCGCCTCGCTGTGTGGCCATGCCAGCCCCACCGCGAGCACCGCTGGCCAGGCAAACAGCATTGCCGCGCCGGGCAGCAAAATCTGCGCAATGGTCGCTAATGCTAGCAGCGTTGCGACAGCACCGAGCTGCATCGCGCGACCGGGGCGGATCAACAGAAAAGCGGCGAGCACCAGCCCGGCGAGGGCCCAGATCATGCTGTCACCCTCGGCCATGGCTTCGCGCAACCGGGCGCTGCCGCTGCCGATCATCCATGCGCCGACGGCGTGGCAAATGCCGCCTAGCCCAACCGTCACAGTGATGACGCCAGCAACGCCGCCCAGCTTCCGGCGCACGCTGATTGCCCGCTCGCGGCGATATAGAAGGGTCAGGCCCAACCCGCCCAGTGCGAGCGGCACCCAGCCAAGCCATGGCGGATAGTGCACCACGGCGAGGCCAAACAGGTCGAAATAGATGCTGTCGTGATCGCGCGCTGGTAACGCTGGAGCCATCGCCAGCGCGCGTGTCGTTGTCAGGGCAAAGTCGCCGAGATGCTGGAGCGATCCACGATCGATTACCGCGATGCTATCGGTGGTGCTGTGATAATCGAAATGCCCGCCAATATAAGCTGCGTTAATCCCGGCGATGTTCCGGCCCAGCGCGACGGTCAAATCGGTGTCGTTGGGCAATAACCGATAGATGGCATCGCTCATGCTGTTTCCCGACGGGCTGATCGCATTGTCGGCCCACAAGGTCACCAGCTCCGCGTTACCCGGCGATGTCTGAAACATGGTCGCTCGGCCTGTGGACCCGCGTGCCTCGGCATTGACCACTATGCCAATCCGCGTTGCAAGCGGATGGTCGTCAAAGAACAGCTGCGCCCCGGTGAGCCCGAATTCTTCGCCATCAGTGATCAGGAATATGACATCGCGGGCGGGCGTTGGCCCCGCTGCTAAGGCCCGTGCCGTCTCCAGCAGCGCCACCGTGCCCGCGCCATCATCCGACGCGCCGGGGGAAAACGGTACCGAATCATAATGCGCCATGACAGCGACCGCGGGCTGTGCTCGGTCGCGCCCCGGCAGCACCGCGACGATGTTTTCCACCTGGGCGATCGAAATCACCTGCTGACCACGCCGGTCCTGGTGGACGCCGGTGCCGCGCTGCACTTGTGGGGACAGGCCGATACCACTCAATTGGTTGACCAGATAGTCCCGGACGATCGCATTTTGCGCCGATCCTGTGATATGCGGCGCACGCGCGATGATCCGCAGGTCGGTCAAAGCGCGGTCCAGGCTGAATCCGTCCGTCCGTCCGGCGCCTTCCGCGCGAGGTGGCGGCGGCTGCATCGCCCAAGCGGCGAGGAAGATCGCGAGCAAGAGCGTCGCCCAAAATGCTATGCCGCGCCGAACCAATGCTACCATGACGCCCCCCATCACCCACCCATCCGCGAGCACGTTAGAAGCATAGCTGCGGGTTAACCTAATGGCTTGTCAATCGCGGTCTGGGCCAACGGCGCGCTTCCGGCGACCGCTATCGGGCAATGGTGGGCGCTGACGGGCTCGAACCGCCGACCCTCTCGGTGTAAACGAGATGCTCTACCAACTGAGCTAAGCGCCCGCGCCGTATCGAGTGCGCGTTCCCGCTCGCACGCGAGCGTGCGAGAAATCGCGGACCCGCACCATGCGGATAGTTCCAGTGCCAGAATATGAATGGATTTGGCAACCGCTAACTGCGGTTAAATAACAGCGCCTTCATCGACGATTGCCGCAAAGTAGGCGTGCATGGCAGCAGTCCCATTGTCGGATAGAGCGACAAAAATACGCCGCCCATCATGCGGGTCCTGGCGCCGCTCAAAGAGGCCAGCGGTGGTCAGCGCCTTAATCCAGCGCAAAGCGGTGGTCGCGGGCACGGCGGCGGCAATGCACAGGCTGGATACCGCGACCCGCCCATGCTCCAGCCGCGCGGCATAGAGATCAAGGATCATATCCCACGCTGGGTCCGCGAACAGCTCGGCGTCGAAAAACTGGTCGCGCACCCGGCGCAGGCGAATCAGGCGGCGCACATCGCGGGCGCTAACCGATGGCAGTGGGCCGGTTACCTCGCCCAGCGCGGCAAAGTTCCCGCTTGCAGAGAAGCTCTGGCTGCGCTCGCGCACCTGATCTTCGATAAACGGGCTTGGCGGTTCGCGTGCCCCATCGGGTGACCGGATCAGCATGCGTGCTTCGGGTCCGCTCATCTTGGCCAGGGTCCGCGCGATCCGGTTGACCTCATCCTGCAACAGCTCAAGCTGGCGTTGATGCATCGTTTCAACCGGTGAGTGCAGCGCCATGGTGCGACCGGCTGCGGCTGCATGCAGCGCGGCAAAAATCTCGTGCTCATCAGGATTGGCGAGCAGCATGACGCCATCATGGTCGCCAAAGCGGCTCCACACCGGATCAATCGCCGCATCACGTAGGTCAAAGATGAGGGCCACCCCGCCGTCCTGCCGCGCCGCATCCAGGTCCGCAAGCAGCGTGTCTGCCGGGGCGCCGTGCAGCGTCGTCCAGATCACGCTGTAGTCGCCGCCAAAAGCAGGAACATCAGCGAGAGATCCCAACATGCTGCCAATCCCAGCCGCCGTTGCCGCACGATCGATGACCGGGTTGAGCCGCTTGTCATCAGTTATGACCAGCATCCGCCCCGCATGCGTTGGACCACCACTACCACCATGGCCAGCGTCATAATGGGGGGTCGCTGCCGTCATGCCAAATATGCTCCGTTTCTGCATAATCCCTCTCCGCTCTGGACTGGGCTTGGTCAATATGAAGTGATTCGCGGCGCGGCAAAGCGGATTAGGTCCATGACGGCGCGAGATTGGCGGATTTGGTCGCCGGGGCGCACCGTTGCGGCGCGAACCATGGCTGCGGCGCGATGAAGTCAAACCATATTGGCGATAACTCCCGTGTAGCGCGTGCTGTGGGCAGAAGGTGGTGGCGGGCGGCATCCCGCCGCGCTAGCGATACGCGGCATGGCCCGACGCTATTATCATCCACTGCCCTGGCACGTGCGGCTGCGTAATCGGCTGCGGCGGTGGACACGCATCGGTGGTGCGCTGCTGATTATCCTGGTCGCGCTGTGGGCGGTATGGCGCTGGCCCAATGGCGCGCGCGAACAGATTGCCCCGCCGACCGGCCTCGCCGCGCGTGCGGTCGATGGGGATTCGCTTGAACTGCCGGGCGGGCATGGTCTGATCATGGTCAGGCTGGAGGGCATCGACACGCCGGAATACCGGCAAACCTGCCAGCGGGGCGATGGGACCACCTGGCCATGTGGTGCTGAGGCCTATGCGGCGCTATCGGCGCTGGTGCTCGAGCCCGGGCTGAGCTGCGGTATCGCGGCGCAGGATCGGTACCAGCGCCGCATCGCCCGCTGTCGCAGCGCGCAGACGCCCGATTTCAGCG